>JBKJPI010000089.1:0-3547 GCA_046595235.1 Burkholderiales bacterium
CCGGTTGGAAGTCTTTCAGAGAATCGTACGGCGGATTCTTCACCAGAGCACGATAGATCGCAGCCTCGGGTGACGCGGCGAAGGAAAGCGTGTGACCATCGGGCTCGCCCTTTGCGACGATGCCAGCGCCGATCATTCCGCTCGCACCTGCCCGGTTGTCGACGATGACGTTCTGCGAGAACACCGGTGTCAACCTTTGCGCGATGAGTCGCGCAGCGATGTCGGTGCTTCCGCCCGGTGGATAACCGACGATGAGACGAATCGGACGCGTGGGGTAGGACGTCTCTGCCGCGGTGGCTGCGCCGACTCCGAACGCAAAAAACAGCGCGAACAGAATATACAACGCGTCATCAATCAATCTTCGCACCCGATTCCTTTACGACCTTCGCCCACTTCGCCGTGTCGGCACGCTGAAAAACAGCGAACTGCTCAGGCGTACTGCCGACGACCTCTGCGCCGAGGTTCGTCATGCGATCGCGGATGTCCTGAAGACGCACGGCTCTCACGATATCCGCGTGCAGCTTTGCGATCGCGTCCTTGGGTGTCGCGGCAGGTGCAAGAATGCCGAACCATTGCAGCGCCTCGAAGCCTGTGAGACCCGACTCCGCTACGGTAGGCACGTTCGGCACGATCGGCGAACGTTTCGGATTCGTGACTGCAAGCGCGTTCAGCCGGCCCGCTTTCACGTAAGGCAGGAACGATACGGCAGTGCCGAACATGAGATGGACTTGCCCGCTGACGAGATCGAGGAGGGCCGGCGTGTCGCCTTTATACGGCACGTGCACCATCGACACGCCGGCGACCGATTTGAAATGCTCCCCGACGAGATGCGAGATGCCGCCGCTGCCGGACGAGGCGAAGCTGAGGACGTTCGGCTGCTTTTTCGCGAGCGCAATCAGCTCGCGGACATTTCTCGCGGGCAGCGAAGGATGTACCGCGAGCAGAATGGTCGCACTGGCAACCAGCGTCACGGGTGTGAAATCACGCACCGGATCGTAAGAAAGCTTGCTGTAAAGGCTCGGCGCAACAGCGTGGGTGCTGCTCGTACCCATGAGGATCGTGTGGCCGTCGGGCGCCGATTTCGCCGCAATGTCCGAACCGATGGTGCCGCCGGCGCCCGCGCGATTGTCGACGATGACCTGTATACCCCACGCCTCGGTGAGCTTCTGTGCAATGAGCCGCGCAACGATGTCAGTGGCGCCGCCGGGGGGGAACGGAACGATCATTCGGACGGGCTTGGACGGATAAGCCTGTCCTGAAGTGGTCTGCGCGACGACGCTGCCTGTGAACGCGAGGAGGAGTGCGGCGATCGCGCACGATAGGCGAGTGTCCATTCTCTTCACATGGGACCTTGCGGCGGGTGTATCCCAGCATACCGGAAAAACATCGCAGAGCATGTCTTCGAAGGCGGTTGAGCGAGGGCTCGCGTTCGCCTGAGCCAGCGCGGATAATCATGGCGAATCGCTGCAATTCATTCAAGATGCCGCGTGAGTTCAAGTTCGCATTGCAAATAATAAGTTAGAAGGAGGAGGACCATGCCGGCTGTTTTGAACTGGAATCTGTTCTGGGTATTGTTGACGCTGCTCGGCGCACAACACACTGCGACGGCTGCGGAGTCGCAGTACCCCAACCGACCGATACGCATTATTGTCCCGTATCCGCCGGGTGGCTCCACAGATCCGACGGCGCGCGCGTACGGGAACTGGATCTCGGCCAAATGGAACGTGCCGGTGGTCATCGACAATCGCCCCGGCGCGGGTTCGACGATAGGGCACGCGATTGGCGCGAAAGCGACGCCCGACGGTTACAACCTCCTGCTCGGCACGTCGGCCGGCATGGCGGTGAGTCCCGCTTTCGGGATGAAGCTTTCATACGACTCGGTGAAGGACCTCACGCCGGTCGGGCTCGCCGTCTATGCGCCGTTTCTGCTTGTCGTGCATCCTTCAGTGCCGGCGAAGAGCGTAAAGGAGCTCGTGGATCTTGCGAAAGCTCAGCCCGGCAAGGTCAACTTCGGTTCCCCCGGCGTCGGTACGCCGAATCATCTGGGCATGGAACTTCTCAAGGCGATGACCGGCGCTGACTTTACCCACGTGCCATACAAGGGCGGCGGGCCTGCGACGGCGGATCTGGTAGGCGGACGGATTCAGGCCATTTTCGGAAGCCTGCCGCAATGGCAGCCGCACCTCGCGGCCGGCAAGGTACGTGCGATTGCGATCGGTCACCCGCAGCGCGCGAAACAGATGCCGGATGTGCCGACCGTGGCCGAAACGCTGCCCGGCTTCAACAACACGACCTGGTACGCGATCTTCGCGCCGGTCGGCATTCCCCCCGTAATCGTGAACAGAATTAATGCCGAGATGAAGCTCGCCGTCGCGAATCCGGAATTTGTGAAGCAGCTCGAGGCGCTCGGGCTCGAGCCGGCGAGCAGCACGCCGAAAGAACTCGGCGACATGGTGCGGAGCGAGCTCGCGCGCTGGACGAAGGTGATTCGCGCAGCGGGCATCCCGCCCCCCAGTTTGTAAGTGTCAGGGGGAGACGCTCACGAATCTCCCGTCAGGCTCGACCCGCATTTCGCCGCGCCTCAGGCCCTTGAGCATTCCCGTCTTCAACCATTCGACCGAAGCATCGTGCAGCGCGCGATGGATTCTCGTGACCGTACGATCATAACAGGGAGAGGAACATGCACGCCGTAATCGTAAGGCTTTGCTGGTTATTCTCTGCAGCCGCCGTGTTCCTGGTGCCTGCAGCATCGCATGCCGCGTATCCCGACCGCCCGATCCGCTTGATTGTTCCTTCCTCAGCCGGCAGCGGGCCGGACCTCGTCGGACGCATTTACGCCCATCGCCTCGGCATCATCCTCGGCCAGCAGATCGTTGTCGACAATCGCGCGGGTGCGAACAGCATCATCGGCACGGAAACCGTGGCGCGGGCGACGCCGGACGGTTATACGATTCTCATCACTTCCGGCTCGCACACCATCAACCCGCACGTTTATAAGAAGCTTCCTTACGATGCGCTGCGCGATTTCACGCCGATCAGCCGCGTCGTCAACTCGACGGGCCTGTTGCTCGTCGTGCACCCGGCCTTCCCCGCGAAAACCATCGAGCAGCTGATCGATATGTCGCGTGCGGCGCCGGGCAAATTTGCCTATGCATCGGCGGGCGTGGGGAACCTGCAGCACCTGGCAGGTGCGATGTTCAATCAGATGGCAGGCGTGCAGTTGACCCACGTACCTTACAAAGGCGGCGGCGCCGCGATCAACGACGTGCTCGCCAATCAGATCGCGATGAATTTTGCCTCGAGCCCGGCCGGCGTGCCCTTCGTCAAGGCAAACCGCCTGCGCGCGCTAGGCTTTACCGGCTTGAAGCGCAGCGAGCAGTTGCCCGATGTGCCGACGCTCGATGAGACCGGGCTCAAAGGCTTTGAAGTGAGCGGCTGGTACGGCGTCTATGGTCCGCCGCGCATGCCGAAAGCGATCGTGCAGCGCCTCTACGAAGCCTCGCGGGATGCGGTAAACACGCCCGAAACCAAAAAACAGTTTGCCGAC
>JBKJPI010000105.1:0-4537 GCA_046595235.1 Burkholderiales bacterium
CATCCATGCGCGGCGCCGCGGTCTGAGGTCACCATCCCGCTCCGGGTTTTCGAGGAGGGCGCTGAATGAAGCTACTACAGACGTTGCTGGGTGGCGCGCTGCTGATGTGTGCTGCGGCGAGCATCGCGGCGCAGAGTCAGCCTCAGAAATGGCCGGTCCGGCCCGTGAGAATTATTAATCCCACGCAGCCGGGCGGGCCATCCGACGTCATGGCTCGCAGCATCGCTCAGAAATTTACAGAGGCGTTCGGGCAGTCATTCGTCGTCGACAACCGTCCAGGCGCAAACGGGATCATCGGCGTCGATCTCACCGCGAAGGCGAATCCTGACGGATATACGCTGCTTGCCGGGACGAACGGGCAGCTCATCGCGAACAGCGCGGTATTCCCGAAGTTACCGTTCGACGCGGCTCGCGATTTTGCCCCCATAACAATCGTCCTGTCGTCGCCGTTCGTCCTGGTGGTGCATGCGTCGGTCCCGGCGAAAACGGTGGCGGAGCTGGTTGCGCTCGCGAAGGCGAAGCCGGGAATGACATACTCGTCCTTCGGCCCGGCCAGCATTGCGCATTTCGGGATGGAGCTCGTCATGCTACGCACGGGAATGCGGCTTACGCACGTGCCGTACAAGGGCGGCGGGCCCTCAGCGGCGGCACTGGTGTCTGGCGAGGTGCATGCATCACTCGATTCGGTTCAGAACCAGCTGCAATACATACGGGCCAATCGAGTACGGGCGCTTGCGCTCGCTAACAGCGCGCGGCTGCCCGTCATGCCCGATGTGCCGACGCTCGCCGAAGCCGGTGTTTCCGGAGCCGAGATCGGCGGGTGGTACGCCTTGCTCGCGCCGGCGGGAACGCCACAGGCTGTCGTCAATCGCCTATACACCGAGTCGGTGAATGCGTTCAAAAAGTCTCCCGAATTACGCGAGCGCTTCGAGTCCACGGGCTCAGAAATCGTGCTCAACACCCCCGCTGCATTTGCTGCCCTTATCAAGCGCGAAATCGCCGAGTTCACCAAGGTCGCGCGCGACGCGAACATCACCGTAACGCAATAGTGATTCGATACAACTTCGTGCGCGCAATCCGCGCGCTCGGCCGCGAAGGTGGCGCAAGTACGTGTTGACTGAACGGTGATCAAGCAGTCGGTTCGCAGAGTTGCCATGACGAACCTGAAAAGGAGGATGCAAATGATCCGTCTGATGCTGTCGTTGCCATTCCTCTTCTGCGCCATGAACGCGCTCGCGCAGGAGCGCTTTCCGAGCAAGCCGATTAATCTCGTTGTTCCATTTCCTGCTTCTGGCGCAGCCGATCTGGCTGCACGACCGCTCGCGAACGAGCTCAGCAGAATCCTCGGGCAGCCGATTGTCGTGTTGAACCGCTCGGGCGCCGGCGGCGTGATCGGCATGGCTCATGTGGCGAATGCGACGGCCGACGGCTACACGCTGCTTGTGACGCTGCCGAGCATCGCGATCATTCCCGAGGCCGAAGCCGTCAACGATCGCAAACCGCCGTATCGGCTCCAGCAATTTAATCCCATCGCGCGCATTACCGCCGACCCGCTGGTGCTGGTCGTGCGCGGTGACGGACCCTGGAAAAGCGCGAAAGATCTTGTGGCGGACGCGAAGAAGCGGCCTGACAAGATCAACTATGGATCGTCCGGCGTTTACGGCGTGCTGCATCTCGCATTCGCTGTCCTCGAGAACGCTGCGGACATCAGGCTCTACCACGTGCCATTTCAGGGCGCGGCGCCCGCTATCACTGCAGCCTCCGGTGGACAGGTGGATGCGACGGGTTCGGGTGCGGCGGCACTGCTTCCGCACATCAATTCCGGAAGAGTGCGGCCGATTGGGGTCTGGGGCTCGACACGGTCGGCGGCCCTGCCGGATGTGCCGACCCTGAAAGAATCAGGGTTCGACGCCGAATTCGTATTCTGGTCAGGGTTGTTTGCGCCGGCGGGCGTGCCGCCCGCTACTGTGAAGACGCTGCGGGCCGCGATCGCGAAAGCGGTAGAGGGAAGTGAGCTCAAGAGTCAGATGGAAAAGATGGGCAGCCCGCTCGCTTACATGGATGCGCCGGAATTCAGCGCATTCTTTGCAAGCGATGCAAAGCGCATAGCGGCAGCAATCAAGCGCATCGGCCGGATCGAAAAGCAGTGAGTGGTCCTCGGGACGGATGTGTCTTCTCGGCGCGTAAACGCATCCGCACACGAGCCGCGGTGAACCTCGGCCACGCCGCAGCACGTGATAAGGTTCGGTCATTCGCGCAATCTTCAATGCCGGCACCGCCAAGTTCGGAAGATCGTCATGCCAATTCGTAATGGCCTTCGTCAGCCGATCACCGATCGCAGCGCGTGGAGAGGCGCCGACCTCGCGGAACGCAAAGACTGGATATACACGCTGCGGCCCGCGGCGATCGACGACATCGACGGTCTGCTTGCGCGCCTGCGCGAGAACGCAGTACCGCTCACGGAAATTCGCCGACAACATTTCCCGCTCACATCCATTGCGAGTGAGATTGCGGGCATCACAGATGAGCTCGAGAACGGCCGCGGCTTCGTGGTGGTGAGGGGCCTGCCGTTTGGCAAGTACAGCGACGAGGACATCGCACGCATCTTCTGGGGCATCGGCACGCATTTCGGGTATCCGATCTCACAAAACGCGAGCGGCGACCTGCTCGGGCATGTGAAGGCGATCGAGGGCCTGCAGTACATGGACAAGAACGTGCGCGGCTACCAGACGAGCGCCGAGCTTTTCTTCCACAACGATAACAGCGACATCGTGGGGCTCCTGTGTTTTCGCAAAGCGAAGTCGGGCGGCGTGTCGCGGCTCGCGAGTGCGATGACGTTGTTCAACGAAGTGCTCGCCGGGCATCCGGAGTATCTGGAAGTCCTCGAGCGCGGGTTTCACTACGACCTGCGCGGCGAGGAGCGCTCGGGCGTCTCTCCGCTCACACCGCACACGATTCCCGTCTACAGCTATTTCGAGGGACGGCTTTCGTGCCGCTACGTCTATACCGCGATCGTTACGGCAGCACGCAAGGCAGGCCTTGCCTTCACCGCTGAAGAAACCGCGGCGATGGCGTTCCTGAACAGCACCGCGCAGCGCGAGGACATCCGACTCGAGATGATGCTGGAGCCCGGTGACATGCAGTTCTGCAACAACCACATGGTGTTGCACTCGCGCACGTCGTATGAAGAATGGCCCGAGGCCGATCGCAAGCGCCACATGCTGCGTCTGTGGCTCAACAATCCGGACGGCCGTAAGCTCGCTCCGGAATTCGCCGATCGCTACGGTCAGGGCGCAGGCATGGGGGTGCCGCCGGTAGCCGGGACGACGCGCGCCGAGCTGGCGTGACGAGGACGCGTTCGCTGCGCGAATGGCGAAGGGTGCTTGCCGGCGTTCTGCTGGTCTTCAGCCTCAGCGTCTCCGCAGCGGAGGCACAGCGCGCCAACTATCCAACGCGTCCCGTACGGATGATCGCGCCGTTCCCACCTGCAGGGCCCACCGATGTGCTGGCGCGCGCGATCAGCGTGAAGCTCACGGAACACTGGGGGCAGCAGGTCATCGTCGATAACCGGCCTGGCGCCGGGGGCAACATCGGCACGGAGACGGCAGCTCGTGCGGCGCCCGACGGCTACACGCTCGTCATGGGCACGATCGCCACGCATGCGATCAACGAGAGCCTTTACAAAAACCTGCCGTATTCAGCGGGGAAGGATTTCGTTCCCGTAGCGCTCGCGGCGCAGACGCCGAGCCTCGTCGTGGTCCATCCGTCGGTCGCCGCGAAGAACTTCAGCGATTTCATCGCGCTCGCGAAATCAACGCCCAGGGGATTGAACTACGCGCACGCCGGTGTGGGCACGCTCGGTCACCTCGCGATGGTGCTTTTGACGCTGCAATCGGGCGTGACCGTGAGCCACATCCCATACAAGGGGACGGGGCCCGCGCTCACCGACACCGTCGGCGGCCAGACGGCGTTCATGATCTCGAGCGCGCTCACCGCGGCGCCGTTCGTGCGGAGCGGCCGCCTGCGCGCGCTCGCGATCACGAGCGCGAAGCGATCGCCCGCGTGGCCGGACATTCCGACGGTCGCCGAGTCCGGTTATCCGGGCTACATCGCGGTGGGATGGGCCGGCGTCTTCGCGCCGGCGCGCGTGCCGCGTGGGCTTCCTCAGCGCATCAACGCCGACGTCAATCGCGCGCTTGCATCACCCGACACGCGTGAACGGCTGCTCGCGTCCGGCTCGGAGCCCGCATCCTTGAGCGACAAGGAATTCGGCGAGTTCAGGCGTAGCGAAGCGGAGAAGTGGGCGAAGGTCGTGAAGGAAGCGGCGATTACCGCGGAGTAGTTTCAGTAACTCGTCGGCCAGTTGTGCATCAGGTGCTCCCCGACGCCGTTCGTCATCCGCAGCCGATGGACCTGGAGCATGCGGATAAGCCAATCGCGCGTGCGGCGCGGGTCGATCACGTCCTGCGCCGTGTAGATGCCCGCCATATCGTAGGGTGAGATGCCCCTCGACATCTTCTTCACCATCGCCTCAAAG
>JBKJPI010000304.1:0-6799 GCA_046595235.1 Burkholderiales bacterium
ATCCAAACGCCTCGACGACGTCGAGGGCCGCGCCGCTGAGCTGCGGAGGTATCTTTGACTTCGATCAGAAAAAACTGCGCCTGAGCGAGGTCGTCAAGCTCACCGAAGATCCCGACATCTGGAACGAGCCGCAGCGCGCGCAGGAGCTCGGCAAGGAGCGCAAGACACTCGAAGGCGTGGTGCAGACTCTCGAGCGGCTTTACCAAGGTGTGCGCGATGCGAAAGAGCTTTTCGAGATCGCCCGGGACGAAGGCGACGATGCAACGCTTACGAGCGTTGCCGAAGACGCATCGAACCTCGAAGGCACAGTCGAAGATCTCGAGTTTCGACGCATGTTCTCGAATCCGGCGGATCCGAACAATTGCTTCGTGGATATCCAGGCGGGTTCAGGCGGCACTGAAGCGCAGGACTGGGCGGCCATCCTCGAACGGATGTATCTGCGCTACTGCGAGCGCAAGGGCTTCAGGGCCGAAGTGCTCGAAGAATCCTCCGGCGAGGTTGCGGGGATCAAGAGTGCGACGTTCAAGGTAATGGGCGATTACGCCTATGGCCATCTCCGCAGTGAATCGGGCGTCCACCGGCTGGTGCGCAAATCGCCCTTCGATGCCAACAGCCGCCGGCATACTTCATTCGCCAGCGTATTCGTCTACCCGGAAGTCGACGACACAATCCAGGTGGACATCAACCCGGCCGACCTGCGAATCGATACGTATCGCGCCTCGGGCGCGGGCGGGCAGCACATCAACAAGACCGATTCCGCAGTCCGGATCACTCACCTGCCGACGAACATTGTCGTGCAATGCCAGAACGATCGCTCGCAGCACCGCAACCGCGCAGAAGCGATGTCGCTTCTTAAAGCGAAGCTCTACGAGCTCGAGCTTCGCAAGCGTAACGAGGAAAAGCAGGCACTGGAAGACAGCAAGACCGACATCGGCTGGGGTCATCAGATCCGCTCTTACGTGCTCGACCAGTCACGCATCAAGGACCTTCGTACCAACGTCGAAATCGGGAACACGCAGTCGATTCTCGACGGCGACCTCGATCCTTTCATATCAGCGAGCCTCAAGCAGGGGCTGTAAAGACACCATGGACGAACACCAGGCACCAGCGGTCGAGGAACACCAGATTATTTCGGAGCGCCGCGAGAAGCTGAAAGCGTTGCGCGCGAAAGGCAACGCGTTCCCCAACGACTTCTTCCGGCAGCACCTTGCCGCAGACGTCGTGGAGAAGCACGAAGGCACGGACCGCGACACCCTGGATATGAACCCGGCGGTTGTGACGCTGGCAGGCCGCATCATGCTGAAGCGCGTGATGGGCAAGGCGAGCTTCGCCACGATCCAGGACATGAGCGGCCGTATACAGCTGTATTTCACCGACAGTTATCCGGGCAAGGACGAACACGAAGCGTTCAAGCACTGGGATCTGGGCGACCTCATCGGCATAGAAGGGGTCCCATTCAAGACCAAAGTCGGCGAAGTCACGGTGCGTGTGAAGAAAGCCCAGCTCCTCTCGAAGTCGCTGCGGCCACTGCCGGACAAGTTTCACGGACTGACAGACCAGGAGCTCAAGTACCGCCAGCGCTATGTCGATCTCATCATGAACGAAGACACGCGGCTCGTCTTCGTCCAGCGAACGCGAATCATCCAGGGACTGCGCAATTTCCTCCTTGCGCGGCGGTATCTCGAAGTCGAGACGCCGATGATGCAGCCCATTCCGGGCGGCGCCGCTGCGCGCCCGTTCGTCACGCACCACAACGCGCTCGACCTGCAGCTCTATCTGCGCATCGCACCCGAGCTCTATCTCAAGCGGCTTGTCGTCGGCGGCTTCGAAAAGGTTTTCGAAATCAATCGCAACTTTCGAAACGAAGGCATCTCGACGCGCCACAATCCCGAATTCACCATGCTCGAGTTCTACGCCGCGTACACCGATCACCTGTACCTGATGGGCTTCATCGAACAGATGCTCGCCAGCGCGGCGCAGGACGCCCTCGGCACGAGCAAGATCACGTATCAGGGGACCGAGATCGATCTGTCGAAGCCCTACGATCGCCTGACGATCACCGGAGCCATCAGCAAATACCATCCGGAATACGATGATGTCCTGCTGACGAATCGCGACGCGCTGACCGCAAAAATGCACGAGCTTGGGATCAGTTACAAACCGGGGGACGGCCTCGGCGGTCTGCAGCTCTCGTTCTTCGAACACACGACCGAGCAACTGCTGATCCAGCCGACGTACATCCTCGACTACCCTGCCGAAGTCTCACCGCTCGCAAGGCGCAGCGACAAAAATCCCGAAGTGACCGAGCGCTTCGAGCTTTACATCGCGGGACGCGAGCTTGCGAACGGGTTTTCGGAGCTGAACGATCCTGAAGATCAGGCCGCGCGATTCCAGGCGCAGGCTCAGCAGAAAGAAGCGGGTGATGCAGAAGCGATGCACTACGACGCGGATTACATCCGGGCACTGGAGTACGGTCTGCCGCCGACGGGCGGCGCGGGCATCGGCGTCGATCGCCTCGTGATGCTGCTCACTGACAGCCCTTCGATACGCGACGTGATCCTCTTCCCTCACATGCGACCGGAAGCGAACTCCGACGAAGAGTGAAGCCCGTGAGCGCACCCATGTGGACGCCGTCGCCGGAGCGCATCGCCGAGTCGAACCTCACGGCGTTCATGCAGAGCGTGCGCAGCCGCTTTGGCATCGCGGCAGAAAACTACGCCCAGCTCTATGACTGGTCGATTTCGAGTCCCGAACAGTTCTGGACTGCGATTTGGTCTTATACCGGGGTGATCGGCCAGCAAGGTGACACCACGCTGCTGGACGGAACGCGGATGCCCGGCGCTCGCTGGTTTCCGCACGCACAGCTGAATTTCTCTGAGAACCTTCTGCGTCGCCGCGACGACGCGCCGGCCATCGTCTTTCGCGGCGAAGATCGCGTCAAAACCGTCATGAGTTACGCGAAGCTGTATTCCGAGGTAAGCCGTGTGGCGCAGGCGTTGCGAGCGGCCGGCGTTGTAACGGGCGACCGTGTCGCGGGATATCTTCCGAACATGCCGGCCGCGGTCGTCGCAATGCTCGCCGCAACGAGCATCGGTGCCATATGGTCCTCGTGCTCGCCGGACTTTGGTGTGCAGGGTGTGCTCGACCGCTTTGGGCAGATCGAGCCGAAGGTGCTGTTCACAGCCGACGGCTACTACTACGCGGGCAAGACGATCGACCTCTTGCCTCGCCTCAGAGAGATCCTGGACAAGCTCCCGACGGTCGAGACGGCCGTCGTCGTGCCGTACGTCGGCGCAGGCCTGGCGCGCTCGGAAGCCGGCAAGGCAGTCACGCTCGGGGACTTCACTGCAGATTTCCACGCGACCGCGATCGAGTTTTCGCGTCTTCCGTTCGACCACCCGCTGTACATCATGTATTCATCCGGCACGACCGGCGTGCCGAAGTGCATCGTGCACGGCGCCGGCGGGACGCTGCTCCAGCATTTAAAGGAACACCGTCTGCACGTGGACCTGAAACCGGGCGGGCGCGTCTTTTACTTCACGACGTGCGGATGGATGATGTGGAACTGGCTCGTGTCCGCGCTCGCGTCCGAAGCCACACTCATGCTGTACGACGGATCGCCTTTCGCAGGCGACGGCCGGATCCTCTTCGATTATGCCGAGCAGGAAAGAATCGATGTCTTCGGAACATCGGCGAAGTACATCGACGCCTGCTCCAAGCTTTCGCTCGAACCCGCGCGCACGCACGATCTGTCGTCCATGAAAAGCGTGCTGTCGACGGGCTCGCCGCTTGCGCCGGAAGGCTTCGATTACGTGTACGAGCGCATAAAGCCGGATGTGCAGCTCGCCTCGATCTCGGGCGGCACCGACATCCTCGCATGCTTTGCTCTCGGCAACCCGATCGGGCCTGTATGGCGCGGCGAGCTGCAGTGTCGCGGACTCGGCATGAAAGTCGAGGTTTACGATGAAGACGGCCGTGCCGTCAGAGGCGTCAAAGGCGAGCTCGTGTGCACGGCCCCTTTCCCATCGATGCCCGTCGGTTTCTGGAACGACCCCTCGGGAGACAAATATCGCGCCGCATACTTCGAACGCTACCCGGGCATCTGGTGGCATGGGGATTACGTCGAGCTGACGGCTAACGACGGCCTCGTCATCTACGGACGCTCCGATGCCGTGCTGAATCCGGGCGGCGTTCGGATCGGCACCGCCGAGATCTATCGGCAGGTCGAATGTCTCGATGAAGTCGTGGAAAGCCTTGCAGTCGGACAGGACTGGGCGAGCGACGTGCGGATCGTCCTCTTCGTGCGTTTGCGGGAGGGTCTCGCCCTCGACGACGTGCTCGCTGAGCGCATCAAGCGGCAGATCCGTGCAAACACCACGCCGCGGCACGTCCCCGCCCGGATCGTCCAGGTGTCGGATATCCCGAGAACGAAGAGCGGCAAGATCGTCGAGCTCGCTGTTCGTAATGTCATCCATGGCCGGCCGGTCAAAAACCTCGAGGCGCTGGCCAACCCGGAAGCGCTCGACCTGTTCCGAAACCGCCGCGAGCTCGAAATCTAGCTGGCCTTAGTTTTGCTCTTGCGTGAGTGATGTCGCGCGATCGCGCCGGAGAATGTCTGCTCTCGGCGACAGATTGAGGTGTAACAGACTGTAAAAAACGGACACTCTGCGGCGACCCCCGCGTTCTTTAGGAGTAGGGTAAGACAATGCTTTGTTCATGCATGCGCTGGGCGAAGCCGGAAAGTTAAGTACAGAGTTCAGGAAACATAAAGGAGACCCACATGACCGATAACAGTATGAGATCTACGAATCCCCTGCTCGTCATTGCAGCGACGGTATTGATCCTCACGTGTCTGCTCGCGATCGGCGTGATGACCGGCATCGTGCCAAGTCCGTTGAGCAAGTCGGACGATAAGGTCGTCGTGCTGGATGGCAGTGCTGCCGCGCCAACCGCTGCGAGCTCCGCCACGACCACGACAACCACCACGACCAAGCGCTCCAATCTGGCCGATAGCGGGCGTGCGGCAGCCCCTGCGCCTGTTCGACGCACGGAGCGCACGGTGGAAGACCGGCGCGGAACCGAGCGAACCGTTGAAGATCGGCGGCCCGCGGGCGCCGTAGTCGGCAATACGAGCAGTGGACCGGCCGAAGGCACCGTGGCGGGCGGTAATACCCCGGGTCGCAATGTCGCAGCCGTCTGCTACAACTGCGGCACGGTTACTTCGGTGCGCGCCGTGAAAGAACAGGGTCAGGCCGGCCTCATCGGTCCGATCGCCGGGGGCGCACTCGGCGGGCTCGCAGGCAGTCAGATCGGCAGCGGCTCGGGCAAGACGATCGCCACGATTGCAGGCGCAGCAGGCGGCGCCATGGTCGGTACCGAAGTCGAGCGGCGCCAGAAATCCACGAGCAGCTACGTGGTCGGCGTGCGACTCAACGACGGCACCAACCAGACCTTCAACTTCACGTCTACACCCGGATTCAACGAAGGTGACCGGGTTCGTGTTGTTGACGGCCGTCTCGTTCGCGACTCCTGAGGCGTCCAGTCTGAAGCTAAAAACCGCGCTTTCGGGCGCGGTTTTTTTTGGTGCGTCTATCGAGCCGTCGCATCTTGTGCCGCGCGTGACTACTCGCGGACTGGCTCACACATTCGTTACCAGTTCCAGACTTCCCACCACGAGCCTCGACCCCCGAGACCGCCTTTCAGATACGCGCTTTGGGGGAAGTTCTTCAGGAGCACGCGTTCGGCATCGTCACGCAAGTCTTTCAATCCTAGTGCATCGTATGCCTTCACGAGGATGACAAGGCCTTCTTCGTTCGCGGGCGACTGCGGGTAGGTCTTCAACGCGTATTGCGCGCGGTTCGCAGCCGCAACGTTCGCGCCGCGTTTCAGGTAGTAGCGCGCCACATGAACTTCGTGCGACGCCAGAGCATTGATCAGATAGTTCATGCGGGCAATCGCATCCGGCGTGTACTTGCTGTCCGGAAAACGGCTGACCAGCTCCTTGAACGCGTCGAATGCTTCTGAGGCGGCCTTGGGATCGCGCTCGGTAAGGTCCTGGTTGCTCACAAAGCCGAGGATTCCCAGGTCCTCGTTGAAGTTCGCCAGGCCCTTCAGATAATAGACGTAGTCGACGTTCGGATGATTCGGGTGGAGCTTGATGAAGCGATCGGCCGCAGCAATCGCGAGCGCCGGCTCCTTGTCCTTGTGGTGCGCGTAAGCGACCTCGATCTGCGCCTGCTGCGCGAATCGCCCATAGGGGTAGCGCGCTTCAAGCTTCTGGTAATACTTGATCGCTATATCGTAATTGCGGTCGTTGAGATTCGACTTCGCTTCTGAATAGAGCTTCGCCGCTGACCACCCTTTCGTCTCGTCGTCGTCGCCGCCCTTCAAGAGGCCGCAACCGCCGAGCGTCCACCCCAGAAGCAGCACGATAATTGCCGCTAAACTACGTTTCATATGAGCGTCAAGCCGTTCGGAAATGAAAATTATAGCGCACGAGAAGAACCGGACACGCTGGATCTCGTAGTGCCTCCCGACTGCGCAGGGCTACGCCTGGACCAGACACTTGCGCGCTTGTTGCCGGAACATTCGCGAAACCGCCTCGCGACATGGGTACGCGAAGCGCGCGTCAGCGTTGACGGTGAAGCCGCCTCGCCGCGCGCAAAGGTCCGGGGCGGCGAGCGGCTCCACGTGCGCCCCGCCCTCACCCATGAGACGCTCGCCTACCTGCCGCAGGACATTCCCCTCGAAATCGTCCACGAGGACGAAGCCATCCTCGTCATCGACAAGCCCGCGGGCC
>JBKJPI010000305.1:0-8417 GCA_046595235.1 Burkholderiales bacterium
CGAGGAAGCGATCAGCCGGGTCGGCATGAAATGCGCCGGGCAAGCTGCAGCTTTCGATAGCGATCCCGGCATCCAGATCCGCCAGGATAAAACCCGGGCGGTCTAGCGCCAATTCAATCCAAGCTTTTACCGGCATTCCCAGGCTGATTCGATCTTTACTGGCCAGTAGCGCGATCTCCCAAGCGGAAATTACCGACACACCGAGCGGCGCGCGTAGTGCAGCCTTCTCCAGCGTAGCTGCGTTTTTCGGCGCCAGCCGACCTTCTCCGCCGCGGACCAACCAGAACCATATGTGGGTATCGAGCAGGTAGCGCGGCGCCTCAGCCACGCCGGCGGCCCTTACGCTTGCGCGGGTACAGATTGGGCTCGGTTTCCGCTTCTGCTTCCCACTCGACATCGAGCGGCGCCATGATGTCGCCTTCGAACGTTACGGTGCCCGCCATGCAGCCGAACAACGGCTTGCGCGCCTCCGACTCGGCGGGCACGAGCTTCGCGACCGGCTTGCCGCGCTTGGTGATAACGATGGGCTTACGCGTCTTCGCGACCTCGTCCATCAATTTCAGGCACCTGGCCTTGAACTCCGCAGCAGAGATTTCCATCAGTGCCCCTCGTGACCATTGGAAGTGGTCATCAGGTTACTCTCCATCCCCCGACGCAACAAGGTGGCTAGGCGGCCCTGGCCCTGTCCGGTCAGGTTAACGCCACCTTATTGCAACGTCGTGCCTTCCGGCGTCGCGAGCTTCGCCGCGCGGCGATCGAGAAGCCGCTGGAAGTTGAGCTGCGAAAGAATATGCGCGTACACGCGCGCAAGCACGCCCTTCTGCATCAGCATTTTCAGATCATCAGAAGAAAGCTCTGCAAGCTTTTGCTCGGCAATCCGGTGCACGCCGGTCATGGCGAGAGGCGTTCCACCTTTTGGCACCGCCTGCACCGTGAACGGCTCGAAGAGGCCGAGTGACTGAAGCGTGCCGCACATCTCTTCGGTACGCGTGAGGTCGGCTTCGAATTCGAACAGAAGGTTCTTGGTGTTTTCCCACGCCGGCAGCGCCTGTCCTTTGTCGTCGTATAGCGCTTCACCTTCATCGCCGACGGCGCTTTTTTCCACGCATGCGATGCGCTCAGCCTGTTCCTTCCCGTTCGCCGTGACTCGCGCCATGCAGAACGGGTAACGGCGCACGTATGCCGGCACATAGGTGTTCGGATCCCACGTGCCGTTCTCGTTCACGAAAAGGTTCTGCTGCGCCTCGAGCCCGAGAATCGCCATCGCGAGAAAGCTGCGCTCGCCATCGCCGCTGACAAATGCGATCGGGTAATCGCGTGATGCCAGCGCGATCTCGGCGTACGACAAGGGAATTGCATTGGTCGAAACGAACACCGCCGGCAGCGTCTCGGTCGGCATGCGCACGCGGGCGGTCGTGGTGAGCGGAACGATCTCGGTGTATCCGTAGGGCGGTTTGATGTCCATGGCAATCTCGCAACGCGTTGGGGAAGCGGAGCATGGTAGCCGATTCAGGAGACCGCCCACAATGCGCTGTGCGAGCGCATGGCTTATGATCGCCGGGTTTCATATCAGGGAAAATCCATGGATTTCGATATCAACACCATAGCGGATACCGGCACGGCACTCCTCACCGCGTTCGGTCTCAAGATCATCGGGGCGCTAATTGCGTGGGTGATCGGGCGCCAGCTCATCAAGTTGGCAGTGCGCCTGATGTCCGCCGGACTTGTGCGGAAGAAGCTCGACCCGACGCTCGCGCACTACATGCGCAACATCGTCAACGTCACGCTGACGGTTATCCTCATCGTTGCGCTGCTCGGCTACTTCGGTTTCGAAACGACATCGTTCGCCGCGCTGATCGCCGGCGTCGGTCTCGCCGTCGGTGCCGCGTGGGCGGGGCTTCTCGCGAACTTTGCTGCCGGCGCCTTCCTGATCGTCCTGCGGCCTTTCAGGGTTGGCGATTACGTGAAGGTCACCAACGTCGAAGGCACCGTGACCGAGGTCGGGCTCTTCGCGACGACGATACTGACCGCCGATCACGTCACGACTTTCGTCGGAAACAACAAGATTTTTTCGGAGACCATCCAGAATTTTTCTACGAGCCCGACACGGCGTGTCGAGCGCACTGCCCAACTCGCGCACAGCGTCAATACACAGGATGCAATCCGGCGCCTTCGCGACGCCGTTGCAAAAATTCCTAATGTGGCCAAGATGCCCGCCCCAATCGTCGAGATCGTAGACTTCACCTCGCGCGGTCCAGTGCTCGCAGTGCGTCCCTACACTCACAACGACCACTACTGGCAGGTTTACTTCGACACGAACCGCGCAATCGTCGATACCTTCGGCGAAGCCGGTTACCCGATTCCGACCGATCACGTGAGCCAGATCAGCCCGAAGCCTGCGCCGCCGCCTGCGATCGAGGACAACCTGGCGCCGCGTCCGTAACCGCATCGCGGCCGCATGTTATCGTTTTCGCCTTGGATGAATGTGGAGAAGAACCATGGTGAGAGACGAAATCAGGAATGTCTCGATCGTCGTCGGCGGCTCGGTTGGCATGGCGCTTGTACTGGTTGGCGGCTTTGTGCTGCTGTGCACACTGTCGTGGGCCGTGATGCTGGGAATGGATTGGGCGTTCATGCAGTTCGGTTTCGCGTCAAGGTTCGGTAGCGGCGACGGCCCGGCGGGACTGGAGATTCTAATCGGCGCCTTCCTGTTGCTGTCCCTGAGGCGACTTACGCGCATCGCCCGACCCGAGGAGTAACACGGACTTCAAGCTTGAGCTTCGCAAACACCTTGCATCATCGGTTCTGGTCCGATGACCTGAGCCTCCTCGACAGCGCATCGCCGACGCGACCCGCATCCACGGGCCGCGCCGGATCACCGCTCTGTACCTGTTGGCGCTTGCGTTACGCAACGAGGGCCGGTTCGTCACCTTTGACAGCGCCGTCTCCCTCACCGCAATCAGGAACGCCACGAAAAAACACCTCGTTACGCTGTAACGAGCCCTGCGAATTACGGACCGTGCGTTGTTCGAGACTTGTTGCGGCGCTAATATAGGCGCCTTTGTGCAGTGGAGAATCCGATGGCGAGCATCGTTGCATTAGACGACGTGAAGGCAACCCGCATTCATCGCATCGTCGAGGACGGCAAGTCCACCTGGCGGACCAACTTCATGGTGCCGCCGAACGAGGAACCAAATCAGCCGCAAGCGTTCCTGGCCGAGATGAGCGCCCATCGCAACCTTCGCACGCATTACCACGTGAACGATCAGTTCCAGATCTTCGTGAGCGGCGATGGTCATGCAGGCAAGCATCCCATCGCGCCGTACCAAGTTCATTTCGCACGTGCGCATACGCCGTACGGCCCTATCGTTGCCAGGGACGATGGCGTGGGTTTCCTCACGCTGCGCACGCGCAAGGACGGCGGCGCTCAGTATCTGCCCGAGAAACGCGAGCAGCTCGTGCAGGTCGAAGGCCGCAAGCCCTGGCAGCTGACGAGCGCAGTCAAATTCCCGAGGCCCTCCGGGCCGATGAACATCGAACCGCTCGAGGGCATGCGCGACGACACGGGTCTCGCAGGCCACGCGCTCAGCATGAAGCCGAACGTCAAGGCGCCCGCCCCGAACCCCGCGAACAGCAACGGTCAGTACATCGTGGTGCTGGGCGGAAGTCTCATGCATGCGGGCAAAGAACACAAAGCCACGACGATCATATTCGTGCAGCCCGACGAAGGCGCATTCGACCTCGTCGCGGGCCCTGAAGGCCTGGAGGCCGTGGCGCTTAATTTCCCGCGCGCGCAGGCGTCGATCACAGTTGAGGCCGCAGACTCTGACGGTGAGCTCAAAGTCTGGCACTGCGTTCTGTGCGCATTTGTCTATGACGAAGCAGCCGGGCTTCCTGAAGAAGGCATCGCGCCTGGAACACGATGGGCGGACGTGCCCGACAACTGGGGCTGTCCGGATTGTTCGGCCAAGAAGATCGATTTCGAAATGGTGGAGTTTTAAATATGCCTATGCGAGCAGCACGTTGAGAGCGCAGCTCTCGGTCTTTTTCTGCTGCGCGCTGCTCGCGGGCAGCGCGGTCGCCCAGTTAGTCACCACCCCGGAAAAAACTTCCGACAAGTCATCGAAAGCTGCGAAGGCGGCCGCGAAGCGCGCTGCGGGTGCGGCGCCCACATCCGCCGCGACGCCTGCGACGCCTGTCGGTACGACGGCCGCCGCCGGCGCTGCCGCTGTAGCAACGACCGCAGTTGCTGCGGACGCTGCGAAAACCGGGGCTACGCGACCGACGGAGGGCGGCCTCGTCAGCGAGCCGCCCGTAACCGAAGCCGCCGCAGCGGCCACGCCGGTAACGCCGGTAACGCCGAGCGTCATCCCCCCAGCCGCGCCGCCGATTACCGTGGCCCCTGCTCCCGCGCCGCTTCCGATCACGCCAGCGCCCACCTGGCACACACGCTGGACGTCGCTCGACGGCATGATGCAGGACGTACGTGTGACGGATGCGGCCATCGCGCTGTTCTCGCTGCTGGTGGCCGTGTTTGCATTCCGCACCTCCACGAGCACCCGTCGCATGCGGACGCTGATGCGGCGGCAGGCGGAGGACAATCACCGCGCAGTCGAAGCGAGCGCGCAAGCCTCCGAGGCAGCGCGCCGCAGTGCTGACGCTGCCGAGGAGACACTCGCGAGCCTGCGCGAAACATCGGAGCGGCAGCTTCGGGCGTATGTCACCGTCCGGCAATTCCTGCAGGCGCCCGTCAAGGATGACCGCCAGAGCCTTCACGGATGGCTTCTGCAGGTGGCATGGCAGAACACGGGTGCGACGCCGACGCGCGGTTTTCGATACTGGGCGATGCTGCGCGAGTTCGAACGCACCGTTCCCGACGACTTCGAATTCACGCCGGTGGGCCTCAAAGATTTCGCTGGCGGCGAGCTCGGTTCGAACGGCACGGTCAATTCACCGCCGCTATTCGTGTCACAGCCGCTCATCGCGCGCATTCAGGATGGCAGCCGCAAAGTACTGCTGCTCGGTCAGGCCGATTATCACGACATGATCCGCGACGTGAAGCATGAAACCAAGTTCTGCGTGGAGCTCGTCGTGGTGAACGACCCCAGCGGCGCGAACGGCTCGCCGTTCAGCTTCGCTTACCACCCGCTCTACAACACAGTGACTTGAAGTTATTGCGACCTTCCTAAAAAAAACCCGCCGAAGCGGGGTTTTTTCTGGCCTGCTGCGAATGGGCATTCGGCAGCCGGGCGCGCTACCGCCCATCCTTATCGAAATCTCCCGGCAACGCCTTCTCCACACGATGCCATGCGGCGCGTGCAGCGTGCTTGCCATGGTCCCACGAAAGCTTCGATCCGCCGCGACGGCTTTCATAATCACGGCCGAGGTCGCTCTCCACTTCGTCGAATCGCTTGCCGGCATAGCGACCGCGCGACTCCCACCCCAGCTTATATGCAGGGTTGTAGTCGTCGTAGGTCATGCCTTTCTGGTAATACGACTCGCGTTCGTAGTTTTTGCGCCAGTAAGCATCTTCGGCCGTCGGATCGAGCTTTTCGGCGACCGCCTTGCCGGCGAGACCCCCGGCGATAGCACCGGCTGCGGCACCCACCACAGTACCGATCGGCCCGGCAGCTAGCGTACCCGCCGCGGCGCCCGCGGCCATCCCGCCGACTGCCGCGCCTACACCAGTACCTACAGGATGCGATCCGGGCGCGCCCGTGATCGGGTCGCGATTTGCGTCTTTTTTGTCGTCAGCCATACGGCCTCCATTCGTTGTTGAAAAGCATTCGACACATTGCAAAACACGTGCCCCGCACTCGAGCTACGACGTCGCGGCAAGCTCTCCATTCTGATAATCGCGGATCGCCTGATCGATTTCTTCTTTTGTATTCATAACGAAAGGCCCGTATTGCACGATGGGCTCGCGCAATGGAATCGCTGCAAGAACGAGAAAGCGCGCGGGACCGTGGGGGCTTTTAACCTCGATGCGATCGCCATCCGACAATAATCCCGCACTGCGACATTCGAGCGCCCGGGAGGCACTGCCTTCGCCGATTTCGATCGACCCTTCGAACGGATATACGAATGCGTTGTGACCCGCTGTGACAGATTGCGAGAAGGCGCCGCCCGCCGGAAGCTCGACGTCGAGATACATCGCATCGGTGGTTCCGGGCTCGACAGCACCGCGTGTTTCATTACCGTCAACAGTAACTCTGCCGGCAATGACTTTGACACGACCGCCATTCGCTAAATCCACGACAGGAATCTGCGATGGATCGATGTCCCGATAGCCGGCCGGCTTCATCTTTTCATTCGCCGGCAGATTGATCCACAGCTGGAAGCCGCGCATGCGTCCTTCGAGCTGCTGCGGCATCTCGGAATGAATGATGCCGCGGCCGGCCGTCATCCATTGCACGCCGCCGCTCTTCAAGTCACCGCGGTTTCCGAGGTGATCTTCGTGCAGCATATGACCATCCAGCAGGTAGGTCACCGTCTCGAAGCCACGATGCGGATGCGCGGGAAACCCTGCGATATAGTCGCCGGGATTCTCCGATGAAAACTCATCCAGCATGAGGAACGGGTCATGATAAAGCCCGCGGCTCTGCCCGACGCTCCGCCGGAGCTTGACCCCGGCACCGTCAGAAGTCGCCATCGACTTGATTACTCGTTCCAGATTTCGCGTCTTCATATTCGTGTCCTTTGCTAAGTCGTATACGGCATCTGCAACGCATCAGGCGGCGGCTCGCAACTGACCGGCGCTTAGGCGAGCTGGCTGGATTGCCCTTGGGTCGAGTAGATGCTCGAGGTCAGCTTCAATAGTGTGGTCATGGGGTGTGTCAGCGCCTGTTCGTTAAGTCACACCGCATTACAGCATTTACGTATTCGATCGAATACATCAAAATGTAGCTTTTAACCATCGATCTATTGAATGAATTGTGAATCCGAGAATTACCCTGGAGCAATGGCAGGCCCTCGTGGCTGTCGTCGAAGCGGGCAGCCACGCAAAGGCCGCGGAGGTCCTGCATAAGACGCAATCCACCGTGACTTACGCCGTGCAGAAGATCGAATCGCTGCTCGGCATCAAGGCGTTCGAGATCGAAGGACGAAAGGCGGTGCTGACGACGACAGGTCAACTACTGTACCGCCGTGCGCGCGTATTGCTGGCGGAAGCGAGTGAAACAGAGGCCGCTGCGCGGCGTGTCGCCGCAGGGTGGGAAGCTGAAATTCGAGTCGCCATGGAGCACGTGTTCCCCAGCAGGATCATGTTCGAGTGTCTCGAGCGCCTTGGCTCGGAAAGCCCGCACACTCGCATCGAGCTTACAGAGTCGGTACTCGGCGGCACTGCAGAGGCGCTGACGCGCGGCGAAGCGGATATCGCCATTACACCGGTCGTTCCGCCGGGCTTTTTCGGCGAGTCGCTGCTTCGGATGCGGATCATCCCGGTCGCAAAGCCCGATCACCCGCTGCACAAGCTCGGCCGGGTGCTCACGACCGGCGACCTGCGGGCCCACCGGCAGCTCGTAGTGCGCGAGTCGAGCTCGACGCGCAGCACGCCCGTAAGCATCGAAGCGACGCAGCGCTGGACGGTCAGCAACATCACGACATCGATCGATGCAGCGCGCCGTGGCTACGCTTACGCATGGGCGCCCGAAGAGAAGATCATCGACGAGCTCGCAAGCGGCGCGCTGAAGCCCCTTCAGCTACGTGAAGGACGCGAGCGTCACGCCGAACTCTTCCTGGTGATCGCCACACGCGACGCGGCAGGCCCCGGCGTTCTGCGCCTTGCGGAAATCATTCGTGAGACAACGCTGCAAGCGTGCGCCGGAGAGCACGCGAAAAAGAAGAAGCGAAAGTAAGCCGCGACTGTACCTGTCGCGAGGCTGGACCCGCGGGCTGACGCACGCGATCAAGAATCCATCGTCAAAGGTCAAACGGCGATATCCAGAATCGGTTTTCCGATCGTTCGCCTCTGCTCCAGCCCATCGTGCGCCGCTTCGACATCGTCGAGCGTGTACCTTGCGCCGATCGCAATCGAAAGCGAGCCCTCGGTCAGCGCGGAGAAAATATCGTTCGCACGTCTGCGCGTCGTTGCGGCATCAGGAAGGTGATCAGCAAGGCGAGGTCTTGTCAGGAACAGTGAGCCCGCTTCTCCAAGCTCGATCGGGTCGAGATCGGTGACCGACCCGGACACACTGCCGTAGCTGATCACGAGCCCGCGGCGCCGTGTGGCGCGAAAGCTGTCACGCAAAGTCTCCTTCCCGATGGGATCGAAGACGACGTCGACACCTTCGCCGTCCGTGGCCTCGCGTATCGCGTCGGCGAAGCGGCCGTCGCCATAGAGGAGTGCTTCGTCCGCGCCTCGCAGCCGGGCGACCGCCGCCTTTTCCGGCGTGCTCGAGGTGCTGAAGACCCGGGCT
>JBKJPI010000364.1:0-4945 GCA_046595235.1 Burkholderiales bacterium
GCGCGCGCAAGGAAGGCACGCTCATGTTCTACACGTCCATGAACGAGTCGAACATGGCGCACATCGTCGCTGCGTTCGAAAAGAAATACGGCATCAAGGTGAGGACTTGGCGCTCGAACGCCGATCGCGTGCTGCAACGCATGCTCACCGAGTTCACTGCCGGCCGTTTCGATGTCGATGTCGTCCATCCCGGTTCCGGCGAGCTCGAGGTGCTTTACCGAGAGAAAGTGCTGCTGCGAGTCACCTCACCCCACCACAAGAACCTCTTGCCCGCAGCGTTGCCCGCGCATCGGGAATGGGCGCCGACATTCCTGTCGGTGTGGGTCCAGGCCTACAACACCAATGCGGTGAAAAAAGAAGACCTCCCGAAAACCTATGAAGACCTGCTCAACCCCAAGTGGAAAGGCAAGCTCGGTATAGAAGCCGGCAACGACGACTGGTTCGGAAGACTGGTGACCGAAATGGGCGAGCAGAAAGGCGTCAAGCTCTTTCGCGATATGGTCGGAACGAACGGCCTCTCGGTTCGGAAGGGCCACACGTTGCTCAACAACCTCGTCATATCGGGTGAAGTGCCGTTCGCCGTCACGATGTACAACTACCTGCCGCAGGAAGCGAAGAAAAAAGGCGCGCCCATCGACTGGATCGCGCTCGAGCCGGTCATCGCACGCGCGAATGGTATCGGCGTTGCGCGCCGGGCGCCGCATCCTCACGCCGCGCTCCTCTTCTACGACTTCATGATCAGCGAAGACGGTCAGAAGCTGCTCGCGGAAAGAGAGTACGTGCCGGCCAGCCGCAATCTGAAATGGCCGATCACCGCGAACATCAAGGTGATCGACCCCGCGCAGGCGCTCGATCAGTCAGAGAAGTGGACGAAAGCGTTTCAGGAGATCGTGCTGAAGCGAGGTCAGTGAGCGTCGGGCAGCCCCGCGACTTTCGTAGGAGGAGCAGGGCTCCTCCTCACTTCCGTCTAATCCACTTTGATGTTGCCCGCCTTGACCACTCTGGACCACGTGGCGATTTCGTTTGCAATCACCCGCGCGAACTCTTCCGGCGTGGAGTGCGCAGGCTCGCCGGCCTCTGAGCGTAGCCATTCCTGCACGTCGGGCTGCTTGAGAAATCGGCCGATCGCCTGATTCAACCTCAAAACGATCTCCCGAGGCGTGCCCGCGGGCGCCCACACCCCATTCCAGAAACCGGCGGCGTATCCGGGAAGCATCTCGTTGATCGCCGGCAAATCGGGCATGGCCGGCGAACGCCGCTCGCTCGTGACCGCGAGCCCGCGCAACTTGCCCACTTTCATGTGCGGCAACACCGTGCCCGCACCGGCGAACATGAGCTGGCTCTGGCCTCCGAGCAGGTCTGCCAGCGCCGGCCCCTCACCCCTGTATGGCACGTGAACCATCTGGGTCTTCGTCATCTGCTGGAAGAGCTCGCCCGCGAGGTGCAGGTTGGACCCGGTGCCGCTCGACCCGAAGCTCAGAGCGCCCGGTTTCGTCCGCGCAAGATCCACGAATTCTCTGAGTGTGCCCGCCTTAATTGTCGGATGGACCACGAGAACCAACGGCCCCGCGACAATTCTCGAGATCGGCGCGATGCCGTTCACCGGGTCGTACGGCAGTTTGTGGAGCACCGCGTTGATCGCGAATGTCGCGGGCACCACCGCGACCGTATGGCCGTCAGGAGTCGCACGCGCCACGATCTCCGCGCCGATCATGCCGCTTGCGCCGGTCCGGTTGTCGACGACAAACTGCTGGCCGAACTCCGAGGAGAGCCGAGCGGCGAGCATGCGCGCGGCCCGGTCGGTGCTGCCGCCCGGCGGTACCGGCACGACAACGCGTACCGGCCTGTCGGGCCATTTCGCGGGCTGAGCATGTGCTGCCGTCACGGCCGCTGCCAGCGCCAGCATCAGCACGACGCATGTTCGTTTCATCGTGCAATCCAATACTGCTCGTGAAGAAGGATACGAACACGACCGTGCCGAGATCACGCGGCGTATCGATGACCCAGCTGCGGAAAAGCGGCGGCCCTTCGTCAGCGCGCGGATAGACCCAGCCCCGGGATGTGCGTGCATTCAGACAACACGGGCCGAGAGTCGAACGCCGAGCGCGCGAGCAACCTTTAGCACCGTATCGAAGCGCGGCTTTGCGCCGGGAGCGAGCGCCTTGTACAGACTCTCCCGCCCGAGGCCAGCGTCTTTCGCCACCTGTGCCATACCGCGGGCGCGTGCCACATCGCCAAGGGCGAGCAAAAGGAGATCGGGGTCATCAGTTTCGAGCACGGCAGTCATGTACTCGGCAACTGCTGCGTCGTCGGTGAGGTAGCGCGCTGCATCGAAAGGCAGCAGTTTGGTGGAAGCCTTGGCTTTGCTCATGATTTCAACTCCAGGTTCGCGGCCATACGCTGCACGCGCTTGATGTCACGTTTCTGCGATGACTTGTCTCCGCCAGCGAGAATGACGATGAGTAACTTACCTCGACGAGTGAAATAGAGCCGATACCCTGGACCGAAATTGACTCGTATTCAGACACCTCGCCGCCAACAGGCTGCCATTCACCGAGGTGCCGGCCTCGGCAAGACGCAACCGCGCCGCAATGCGGACCTGCGCACGCCGGTCATTCAACCCATCGAGCCAGTCCTGGAACTCTTGGGTTTGATACAGCGTGTACAGGCCCGAGAGTGTATCCGCGTAGATACTACTGTCAAGCCAACCGTACAAAGGGTTAGTGTTTAAAAGCGACAACACCGCAGGCAACAGGTTCGCCTGAATACGCGGCGCGGGTCAGGACAGGTACTGCCCCACCTCCTGCAGGCTTGAAGGTACGAACAGCGCCTCGATCTTCGGCTGCGTCTTGATCATGCCTTCGTTGTGCGCATACCGAATAGCGACTTCGAGATTCTCGCGATTGTCTTCGAGGTTGTACGGCCACGGTTCCTTGCCGAAGACCGCCTGCTGTTCTTTCATGTGCTCTTCGGCCCACGCGAGTGCAAGCGTTCGCGGGTTACGCATGCGCCGATAGCACAGCTCTTTCGAATTCTGAAAAGCCTGCAGCACGCTCACCGCGACCCACGGATTCTGTTCGACGATGTCATTCTTGATCACGACGGTATGCATGATCGGGAAGATTCCAGTCTTACGGAAGTATTCGATCTCGGCGGCCTTGGCATCGGGAAACAACAACCCCACTTCGGGCGCGCCCTTGCGAAGCGACGGCAGCATCTCAGGATAGATCGCTGCGTGAAGCTCACCGCTGACGAGCATCTCGTCGATGCTCCCGCCTTTCGGTACGCGCTTCACCTTCATCCACGCCGCGGGCTCGAGCGCCAGGTCTTCTTCTTCCTGGCACCACCATTCGATGCTCTTGAGATCGACGCCGTAATGATCCTGCAGGATACCGCGCATCCAGAGGCCGGCGGAATTACGCAAGGTGCGAAGTCCGATACGCTTTCCATTGAGGTCCGCCGGTTGGGCGATTCCGCAACGCGTATTGATGGCGACGTAACCGTGACGGAAGCGGCGATGCGGAAACACCGGGATCGCTGTGAAGGCCTTGCCCGCTTCGCGCGCGATGAGATAGCCGCCGAGGGAAAGCTCGCACACGTCGAACTCTTCGTTCCGCAGCATGCGCCGGTGCCGCTCCGGTGAGGCCATGGTCAGCACGTTGAAATCCAGCCCGGGCGTCGCTGCTGTTCCGTCGATCAGGCCGGATAGCAAATCGTACGGTCCGCAGGCGAGCGAAAGCTTGAGCTGCCCCATCTACTTCTCCTCACACGATGTAAGCATTATTCCCTGGCCTCAGCGCTGCGTAACAACTGCCTGAGCCGCTGCGGCGTTACCGGCAGGCGGGTCACGGCGCCGGCCACGCCGATCGCGTCGTCGATGGCCGAAGCGATGGTGGCGCCCACGGCGTTGATGCCGCCCTCCCCGGCGCCCTTCACACCAAGCGGGTTGAGTGGGCTCGGTGCATCTTCCGTCAGCAACACGTCGACGCTCGGTACTTCGTTCGATGTAGGCAGCATGTAGTCGGCGAATGTCACCGACAGCGGCGAGCCGTTCTCGTCATACAGGAACTCCTCGAAGAGTGCGCCGCCCAGACCCTGCACGAAGCCGCCCACGATCTGCCCCTCGACCAGCATCGGATTGACGGCGCGCCCGACATCGAAGGCAGCGAGATAGCGTTCGACTTTGACGCCGCCCGTCTCGCGGTCGACGTTGACCACCGCGACGTGCACGCCATACGGATACGTCATGTGATCGCTCTCGAACCAGCCTTCGGCGGTGAGACCCGGCTCGCGGTGCTTTGCAACGGCCTGCGCGGGAACCAGCGCTTGCGCCACCTCTGCGAGTGTTACCGAGGGCGCATCGGCACGGTCGGTGCGGACGATTCGTCCATCGACGATGTCGAGCATCTCCGGCGTCGCCTCCATGAGATCGGCGGCCGCGACTTCAATCGCTTTCGCGCGCACCTTGAGCGCCGCGATGCGCGTGGCCGAGCCGGTCATTACGGTCACGCGGGACGCATGCGCGCCGAAACCGAATTCGATGCGGTCGGTGCGGCCGTGCACCACGCGAACATTTGTGTAGTCGACGCCGAGTGCATCGGCACAGATCTGCGCGATCACCGTCTCCATGCCCTGCCCCACCGAGGCGGAACCGGTAATGACCTCCACCGCGCCGGTCCCATCGACCGTGACTCTGACGCCATCGACCGGGCCGAGTCCGCTCTTTTCCACAAAGAGGCCGATGCCGGCGCCGACCGCTTCACCGCGGGCTTTGCGCCGTTTGAGGTCTTCCTGAAGCTCACGCCAGCCTATCTGCGCGAGCGCCTTGTCGAGCAATCGCGCATAGTCGCCCGAATCGAGCACGAGCTCGGTGTCGAGGACATCCATGCCGCGCGCATAGGGCATTTCGGAAGCTGCGATGAGATTGCGCCGCCGCACTTCGATG
>JBKJPI010000330.1:0-5708 GCA_046595235.1 Burkholderiales bacterium
GGGAAAAGTATGGCGGTGATCGGGTTTTCAACCGATGGCGTGTCTGAGGAATTGAAGAAAGCCGGTGCCGAAGAAGCCAAATCGCTCGCCGATTTTCGCGCCAGGCTTGCGCGACCCCGCGTGGTGTTTCTTTACGTGCCGGCAGGGCCCACGGTCGATAAGGTCCTCGACGAGCTTGGCGAGCATCTGGAAGCAGGGGACATCATCATCGACGGCGGGAATTCTTACTGGGGAGACTCGATCCGGCGCCACGCCCGGTTGCGCGAACAGGGCTTCCATTTTCTCGACGTGGGGACGAGCGGCGGGTTCGAGGGCGCGCGCAACGGCGCGTGTTTCATGGCCGGGGGAGAGAAAGAACCGATCGAGCGCGTAGAGCCGATCCTGCGCGCACTCGCGGTCGAGAATGGCTATGTGCATGCCGGTCCGCCTGGCGCGGGCCATTTCGTGAAGCTCGTGCACAACGGCATCGAATTCGGGATGCTGCAGGCGATCGGCGAAGGTATCGATCTCCTGGAGCATTTTCACGATCCGCTGGACGTCGCGGAAGTGCTTCGCTGCTGGCGGCACGGCTCCGTCATCCGCTCGTGGCTGGTGGACCTCCTGGAAAAAGCGTATCGGGAAGAAGGCGGATTGAAGAATATTTCGTCCCACATCGAGGACACGGGTGAAGTGAACTGGCTCGTCACCGATGCCATGCGGATGGAAACTGCCATTCCGGTCATATCCGCTTCGGTCATGCAGCTCATCGCTTCACGCGACGAGACGAAAAACTGGGCGCGCGCGATTGCCATGATGCGCCACGGCTTTGGCGGGCATCCGTACGGTGTCGATGAATCGATTGCCAAAGAGCGCCAGACGGCGCGGGTCGGTGAGTTCTTCCGGAAGAAGGATTAGCGCGTGGCGCGCGAGATCGACGCAGACGTCTGCGTGATCGGCGCCGGCTCGGCAGGATTGACCGCAGCCTGGATTGCGGCGCAGGCGGGTGCCAGAACCGTGCTGATCGAGCGCGGTGAAATGGGCGGCGAGTGTCTCAACACCGGGTGCGTACCCTCCAAGGCGCTGCTCGCCGCAGCGAGCCGCGCACGGCACGCTGAGACTGCGCGTCCTTTCGGCGTCATAGCCGAGCCGCGCGTAGACTTTGCCAAAGTGCACGCGCATGTGCACGAAGTGATCACGGCAATCGCGCCGCACGATTCTGTCGAGCGCTTCGAGAAACTGGGCGTCGAGGTCATACGCGAGGAAGCGCGCTTCGTCGGTGCGAGGCAGATTATGGCGGGCGATTCGCGAATCAGTGCGCGCCGCGTGGTGATCGCTACCGGGTCAGCGCCCAAGGTCCCCGACATCAAGGGACTCGGCGACGTCCCCTATTTTACGAACGAGACGATATTCAATAACGCTGAGCTTCCGGAGCACCTCGTGGTGATCGGGGGAGGCCCGCTCGGAATCGAGCTCGCCCAGGCGCACCGGCGGCTCGGCTCGCGGGTCACCGTGCTCGTGACCGGGAGCGCGATGGACAAAGACGAGCCCGAGCTTGCCGCGGTGCTCCTCAAGCGTCTGGCGGAGGAAGGCGTCGCCATCCGCGAGAAAGCGCAGGTGAAGCGGATCGAAGCTCAAGATCGCGATATCGTGCTTCACGTCGAGGAAGCGCATCAGAAGACGGAGCTGAAAGCAACCCATCTGCTCGTGGCGACGGGCCGCACGCCGCGGCTTCAATCGTTGGAGCTCGCACGCGCCGACGTTGATTTCGACGAAAAAGGCATCAGCGTAGACGAGCGGCTGCAAACCAGCGCGAAAGGCGTCTACGCCGTTGGCGACGTCGTGAAGGACGGGCCGAAGTTCACGCACATCGCCGGTTACCAGGCGGGCATCGCGATGCGTAACGCGTTATTACGCTGGCCGGCGAAAGTAGATTATCGCGCGCTGCCGTGGGTGACGTACACGGACCCGGAGCTCGCGCACACCGGCATGACGGAAGCGAAAGCGCGCAAAAAGCACGGCGATGAGGTGCGCGTCCTGTGCCTGCCTTTCGCGGAAAGCGACCGTGCCCAGGCTGAAAGGGCGCCGGAAGGAATGATCAAGGTCGTGACGCGGAAGAACGGCAGTGTGCTCGGTGCTTCGATCGTCGGCGCGCACGCGGGCGAAATGATTCACACCTGGGTGCTTGCGATCGAGCAGGACCTCAAGCTGAAACACGTCGCTTCGATGATCGCGCCCTATCCCACGCTCGGCGAGCTCAACAAGCAGGTCGCGTCGGAATCCTACAAGGAACTGCTTTCGAATCCCTGGGTTCGGCGGCTGGTGCGCACGCTGCTGCGTATGCCGTGAGCGGCGCTCGCGAAACTGGCGGCGCTCGCCTACGGCTCGGGCCTCGCCGCCAACGAACAGAAGGAAACCTTGCACGGTTTCCCTCCGTAACCTCCTTTCCCCGAACGACGCCTCCTTTCCCCCAACGACACCTCGTTAACAAAATATGAGAAGTAAAAAATAGTGTACTGGGATGCGACAAAAGAGTGGTTCCTGAGCTTAGGCGCCGATTACGGCGTCAATCCATTAATTCTTGACGGGATCTACGTCGGCGCGATTCCGTTGTTTTCGCTTTCGATTGCGTGGCTCATCAAGAATTACCGACAAGGAAAATCGATCGCCTTGCCTGCGATGTCGGCGACATTCTTCTTTATTTCGGCGTACATCTACCTGATCGTTGCTGGCGAGAATGTGCCGATCTGGGTTTATGGCGTGGTTATTTTGCTCGTCGTGTTTGGGGCTTTTTCAACCTTTAAGAAAGTTCGCGATAAAACAAAAGGTGCATCGCACGCTGCATGATGCGCACGCCTTTAGTATGGAGATCGATATGTCCAGGACCGTGGTTCCTCCGTTAGAAGGACAGAAAGCGCTCGTGACCGGAGCGGATTCGGGGCTCGGCGCCGCCGTGGCGCTTGCGCTCGCCGAGGCCGGCGCCGCGGTCGGCGTGAATTACCGCGGCAGCGACGAAGCCGCGGAGAACCTTGTGCGGAAGATTCGCGAAGACGGTGGCGAAGCGTTCTCGGTCAAGGCCGACGTGTCGAAGGAAGGCGACGTGAAGTCGATGTTCGACCACTTCATAAAGGAATTCGGACGCATCGACATTCTGGTTGCGAATGCCGGTTTGCAGAAGGATGCGCCGCTCACCAACATGACGCTCGAAGACTGGCACAAGGTGATCGACGTGAATTTAACGGGTGTGTTTCTCTGCATGCGCGAGGCCGTGCAGCGATTTCTGGAGCAGGGCATCGCACCAGCGTCGAAAGCAGCGGGCAAGATCATTTGCATGAGCTCGGTACACGAGATCATTCCCTGGGGCGGGCATGTCAACTACGCTGCGTCCAAAGGCGGATTGAAGATGATGATGAAAACTGTGGCGCAGGAAACCGCGGAACGCAAAATTCGCGTCAACGGAATCGCACCGGGCGCGATCAAGACCGAGATCAACCGCAAGTCGTGGGAATCGCCGGAAGCCGCGAAGAAGCTTCTCAAGCTGATTCCGTACGGACGCATCGGCGTTCCCGAGGATGTCGCAAAGGCGGCCGTGTGGCTGGCCTCCGACGACTCGGACTACGTGACCGGTACCACACTCGTCGTCGACGGCGGGATGACGCTGTACCCGGCCTTTGCCGACAATGGGTGATCGCAACAGCCACGCGTGCGAAGCCGCTCTTGGGTGACCTATCCGAGGCCGCAGACCAGGCGCTGCTCGATGGCCTTCAGCGCGCCGCGTTCGGCTACTTCCTGCAGGCGGTGAATCCGGCCAACGGACTGGTCGCCGACACGACGCGCGAGAATTCGCCAGCCAGCATTGGCGTCGTGGGATTTGCCCTGTCGATCTATCCGGGGGCGGTGGAGCGCGGCTGGATGTCACGCGCAGATGCGGTCGAACGCGTACTCGCGACGCTGCGTTTCTTCCACGACAGCGACCAGAGCGGCAGCCCGGAGGCCACCGGCTTCAAAGGTTTCTACTACCACTTTCTCGATATGCACACCGGTGCTCGCGTCTGGCGCTCGGAGCTGTCGACGATCGACACGGCGTTTTTGATCGCAGGCGCGCTGACCGCGGGCAGCTATTTCACCGCGAATACGCCCGAGGAAAGCGAGCTGCGCGAGCTCGTCGAGACGCTCTACCGTCGCGTCGACTGGCGATGGTCACAGAATGGGGCGGCCACGATCAGACAAGGCTGGAAGCCCGAAAGCGGATTCCTGCACTACGGGTGGGATGGCTACAACGAGTCTATCGTTCTCTACGTTCTCGCGATGAGCTCGCCGACGCATCCGCTGGAGGGTGCCGGTTACGAGGCCTGGACCGCGACTTACCAGTGGGAAAATCTGTACGGTTACGATTTTCTATATGCAGGGCCGCTCTTCGTGCACCAGTTCTCCCACGCCTGGATCGATTTTCGCGGCATCCAGGATCGCTTCATGCGCGAGAAGCGCTGCGACTATTTCGAGAACAGCCGGCGCGCGACCGAGGTTCAGCGCGAATACGCGCGGCGCAACCCGCACGGGTTCGAAGGCTACGACGAAAACTGCTGGGGTCTGACGGCCTGTGATGGCCCCAGCAATCAGATGCCCGAGCTGGCTGACGAGCGACGCCGCTTGTTCGGCTATGCCGCGCGGGGTCTGCCGTACGGTCCCGATGACGGGACTCTCGGGGGATGGGCGGCGCTGGCGTCACTGCCATTCGCGCCCGAGACCGTCTTGTGCGCCGCGCGCACCATGTTGCAACGCTATCCCGAGATGCTGGCCGCCGATAAGTACACCAGCAGCTTCAATCCGGCCCTCGGGAACACCGAGCGCGGCGCGTGGGTTTCGGCCGGACACTTCGGCCTCGATCAGGGCATCGTGGTGATGATGATCGAAAATCATCGCTCCGAACTGATCTGGCGATTGATGCGGGACTGTCTCTATATCGCCACGGGTTTGCGGCGCGCCGGATTCCGCGGCGGCTGGCTGTAGCGTTTGCATTCTTCCCGATCACGATGATGCCGCAGCACGACGCCCCTACCGCACCCACCCCGCGCGACGCGCACGAGCGCGTGAGGCTGGAAAACGTGCATCCGTCCGGATGGCGTAATCCGCAGCCTGCAGATCGATACAACCTGGTGGTCGTCGGCGCCGGCACGGCGGGTCTGGTGGCGGCGCACGGCGCGGCGGCACTGGGTGCCAAGGTCGCGTTGATCGAGCGCAACCTGCTCGGCGGCGACTGCCTGAACGTGGGCTGCGTGCCGTCGAAAGCGATCATCCGCACGTCGCGTCTCTACGCCGAGATGCGCAATGCCGAGCAGTATGGCGCCCACACCCCGGCCGATATCCATGTCGAGTTCTCCGCCGTGATGCAGCGCATGCGCGGCATTCGCGCGCGCATCAGCCGCGCCGATTCGGTCCGCCGCCTGATTGCGGCCGGCGTGGATGTGTTCTTCGGCCAGGCGCGTTTCAGCGGAACCGATGCGGTTACGGTGGATGGCGCGAAACTGCGCTTCAAAAAGGCGCTGATCGCGACCGGCGCGCGGCCGGACACGCCCTCGATTCCCGGCCTCGTCGAGGCGGGCTTTCTGACCAACGAGAACGTCTTCGACCTGACCGAGCTGCCGCGCCGACTGTTGGTCATCGGCGGCGGCCCGCTCGGCTGCGAGCTGGCGCAGGCTTTCTGCCGTTTCGGAGCGAAGACCATCATCGCG
>JBKJPI010000644.1:0-3397 GCA_046595235.1 Burkholderiales bacterium
GGAAGGGGACTTCTCGAGCAACAAAAGAACGTACAGCTACGGCACTCACGCCGCCCATGTCGCGATCGACCCAAAAACGGGACACGTCGACGTGCTGGATTACGTCGCGGTCGAAGATGTGGGCCGCATCATCAATCCCGACACCCTGCACGGGCAGACGCTCGGCGCGATCGTGCAGGGACTCGGCGGCGTATTCCTCGAGCACCTCGTATACAGCGACGAAGGACAGCTCCTTACCGGTTCTCTGGCGGACTATCTGATGCCGACGGCAACGGAGTTTCCAAATATTCGTGTGATCGCGCTCGAGGATTACCCGTCGCCGAATAATCCTCTCGGCGCCAAGGGCGCCGGCGAAGGCGGCATCATCCCGGTGGGCGGGGTCATCGCGAACGCCGTCGCCGCCGCACTGCGGCCCTTCAAGGTGCGGCCGCACGAGCTTCCGCTCTCCCCCGCACGCATATGGCAACTTATCAAGGATCAGTCGTGACGACAGAAACGCAGGTCATCGCAATCGAGGAACACTACTTCGACAAGGAAGTCGTGACGCATTACGGACCCGACGAAGCGCGGCCTGCGCTGCGGCACCGGCTGGAAGATCTTGGCGCGCAGCGCATCAGGGAAATGGACGAGGCCGGCATCGATATCCAGGTGCTCTCACACGCTGCGCCCGGCACTCATCTCATGAACGCGGACGCGGCCGTGCCGCTCGCCCGGCGTGCCAACGATCGCCTGAGTGAAACCGTGGCAGCCAATCCTCAGCGATTTGCGGCGTTCGCGACACTCCCCGCAGCGGATCCGAAAGCCGCAGCCGACGAGCTCGAGCGCTGCGTGACGAAGCACGGCATGAAAGGCGCGATGGTGCACGGCCTTACCGGCGGCCTCTTTCTGGATGACAAGCGTTTCTGGCCGATCTTCGAGCGCGCGCAGGCGCTCGACGTGCCGATCTACGCACATCCTGCCAGACCGCATCCGGCGGTGATAGAGGCCTACTACAAGGACTACGTGGAGGATTTCCCCGGCATTACCAACGCCGCCTGGGGCTTCACGGTCGAGACGGCCACGCAAGGCGTGCGGCTCGTCCTGAGCGGTGTATTCGACGCATACCCGCGCCTCAAGATCGTCATGGGTCATCTGGGCGAAGGGCTGCCTTTCCTGCTGTGGCGCATCGATGCGATGTTCAAGCGCAAACCGAACAAGGCCATCGATTTCCGAAAGCTTTTCTGCGAGCACTTTTACATCACGACGAGCGGCAATTTTTCCGACCCGGCGTTGCTCTGCTGCATTCAGGAAATGGGCGTCGACCGTATTCTCTTCGCAGTCGACTGGCCGTATGTCGAGAACCGGCCCGCCACTGAGTGGATGGATAGGATATCGCTCTCCGCTGAAGACAAGCAGAAGATCCTGAGCGGCAATACCCAACGTCTGCTGCGGATGTAAGACAAGCACAGTCCAACATTTTTTTGGAGCATGAGCATATGAGCCAGGCAAGACATCCCATGCCGCCCGAGGTGGCCGCCCTCTCGATCGAAGAGATCGCCCAGCAATACGTCGCACGCTTCGTCGATCGCAAACCGGACTGGAATGCTTTCGAAGACGCGAAGATCGAAGGCTACAAACGCGCCCAGCATCGTTTCATCGGCGCGGGCGGATCCGGCAAGCACGGCAGCCACGGTGCGATTCCGCCTCGCGGCTTCACCTTGAGCATCATGTACGTGCAGCCTGGGCAGGGTAATGCGGCGCACACTCACGAAGTCGAGGAAGTGTTCTTCGTACTGCAGGGCTTTTTGAACGTGTTTCTCGAAGACGAAGCCGGCAAGCGTCTCGACGTCCGGCTGGGGCCGTGGGAGTGCATCGCCTGCCCGCCCGGCGTGATCCACGGCTATATCAACGATGGCCTCGAGCCGGTGTACTTCCAGGTGATGCTTGGCAAATCGCGTCCTGAGGCGATGGGCTATGCCGACGAAGAGCTCTACAAGCGCCGCGACGCCCATCTGAAGGAAGCCGCGTCGGGCTGATCACAAGGCAAAATCATCGCGAGGCGGCGTGCTTCTCGCAATGACCGTTGGATCGTTGAAGGGACTGAATATATGAGTAAGCAGTTGTCCGCCTGGATCGACGGCAGACGGCACGAGGGCGCAAGCGCCAACGGGTTCGATCTCGTCTCACCCGTCACGGGAGACACGCTCTACCGCATCGTCGAAAGCGACGACGCTACGATCGACGCTGCTGTTGAGTCGGCGCACCGCGCGTTCCTTACGCATCGGAAGAGCGGGATTGCGCAGCGTGTGGCGTGGCTCGAAGCACTGGCCAAGGCGTTCGAGCAGGACGCAGCGCGTATCACCGACATGATCGTGCACACGATCGGGAAGCCGCGGCGCGCGGCGACGTTCGAAGCCTCACGCGTGGGCGCGTTCATCCGCAACTGCATCGCCGAGCTTCTCACGGGCCGCGGCGAGGTGCTGCCGCTCGATTCCTCGCCCATCGGCGCCGGCCATCTCGGCATTGCACGCCGCATACCCTACGGCGTCGTAGCAGCGATCACCCCATTCAATGCACCCGCCAACCTTCTCGTACAGAAGCTTGCGCCGGCGCTCGCGACGGGCAACGCAATCGTAGTCAAGCCGCACCCGACGGGGATCGAAGTAGCGCTCGCTTTTGCGGAGCTCGCGAAAAAGGCCGGACTTCCCGATGGGCTTTTTAACGTCGTCACCGGCGACAAGGACGCAGCGCTGAAGCTCGTGTCGCACCGGCGCGTGTCCGTGATCAGCCTCACCGGCGGCGTCGCCGCTGCGCGCGCGCTGGCCGCGGCCGCGGGGCCGAAGAAGTTTTGCGCAGAGCTCGGCTCGAATGCCGCCAACCTCGTGCTTGCGGATGCAAATCTCGAAGATGCGGCAACGAAAATCGCCGCGGCGGCGTTCGAGGCAAGCGGCCAGCAGTGCATCTCCGCGCAGCGCATCATCGTCGAGCAATCCGCCTTCGAGCGCTTCCTCGAGCTCTTTGTCGCAGCCGCAGGCAAGCTCAAGGTGGGCGATCCCAACGACACTGCGACGGACGTTGGCACGATGGTCAGCCTGACTGCCGCGAAACGCGTGATGGCGATGGTGGCCGACGCCGAAGCGCACGGCTCACGCATTGCGCTGAGGCCGGAGGCGCACGGCGCCTACCTCTCACCCGGGATCATCGTCGAAGCGCCAGGTAACGCACAGGTGCTTTGCGAGGAAGCGTTCGGTCCGATCGTCGTAGTGCAGCCGGCCCGTGATCTGGACCATGCCCTCGCCCAGGCCAACGAGTCCCAGTTCGGGCTGCAGGGTGCGTGCTTCACCTCGAGCCTCGACAGCGCGCTGCGTGTCGCGGAAGACCTCGACTGCGGGTCGGTCTGGATCAACGAAGCAAGCCG
>JBKJPI010000027.1:0-38097 GCA_046595235.1 Burkholderiales bacterium
CGACAAGTTCTTCGGCACCAGTTTCTTCAACGCCGCCGGTGGTGGTGATCCGGTGATGTTCCAGCACATCTTCTGGTTCTTCGGCCACCCCGAGGTCTACATCATGATTTTGCCGGCCTTCGGCATCGTGTCGCAGATCATTCCCGCGTTTTCGCGCAAGCCCCTGTTCGGGTATGCGTCGATGGTCTACGCCACGTCGTCGATCGCAATCCTCTCCTTCATCGTGTGGGCGCATCACATGTTTACGGTCGGCATGAGCGCCTCGGCCCAGCTTTTCTTCATGTATGCGACGATGCTCATCGCGGTGCCGACGGGCGTGAAGGTGTTCAACTGGATTGCGACCATGTGGAAAGGCTCGCTCACTTTCGAGACGCCGATGCTTTTTGCGATCGGCTTCGTATTCGTGTTCTCGATGGGGGGCTTCACCGGGCTTGTGCTTGCAATTACCCCGATCGATATTCAGCTGCAGGACACCTACTATGTGGTGGCCCACTTCCATTACGTACTCGTCGCCGGCTCGCTCTTCGCGATCTTCGGCGGGGTGTATTACTGGATTCCCAAGTGGACGGGGCACATGTATGACGAGAAGCTCGGGCGCGTGCATTTCTGGTGCACGATGATTTTCTTCAACGTGACCTTCTTCCCGATGCACTTCTCAGGGCTTGCCGGCATGCCGCGGCGGATCCCGGATTATTCGCTGCAGTTCACCGACTTCAACATGATCTCGACGGTAGGTGCGTTCGGCTTCGGTCTTTCGCAGCTTCTCTTCCTCTTTATTGTCGTGAAGTGCATCAACGGCGGTGAGAAAGCGTCTGACAAGTCGTGGGAAGGCGCGGAAGGACTTGAGTGGACCGTCCCTTCCCCGGCGCCGTACCACACCTTCGAGACACCGCCGGTCGTAAGGTAACCGCAGGAATAACGTGCGCGCGATGGAGCATGCAGTGAGCACCAAGGCGAAGACCGCGCTGATCATGGCGTCGATAGCGGCGGCGTTTTTCGCAGGCGTGGTCGTGAGGCACTGGTTCTGGTGAGCGTCGCGCGTTCGACGGGGTCAGGAACGGCCCGCGACAATACGACGATGCTCAAGAAGCTTCTCGTCGTCACCGTTATCATGTTCGGCTTCGGCTTCGCGATGGTGCCGATCTACAAGAAGCTTTGCGAGGTCACCGGCCTCAACAACATCATCAAGCCCGACGCTGTGACGAACACGCAGGTCGACACCGGCCGCTCGGTCACGATGGAATTCGACGTGAACGTGCGCAACGATCTGCCGTGGACATTCAGGCCGCTCGAAAAAAGCGTGCGCTTTCATCCGGGGGAAATCGTTCAGGTCGAGTTCGAGGTCCGTAACAATTCGGACAAGGTGCTCACGGGCCAGGCGATCCCGAGCTGGGGTCCCCAGGTTGCCGGGCGCCACCTTCGAAAGCTCGACTGCTTCTGCTTCACCCAACAAACGCTTGCGCCTGGCGAGACGCGGCGCATGCCTGTTCTTTTCGTCGTCGAGACGACGCTGCCCACCGACGTAAGTTACGTGACGATGTCGTACACGTTTTTCCAGGTCGAAGGCAGGGTACGAAACGACGCCCTCCAAACCAAAGCAGGCGTTGCCGGGTGAACGTCGTGAGCCCTCCTCACGCGCCGCGCCGCGCGAGCCCCATCCAGGTCGGCAAAGCGGTCTTCTGGTCGTTTCTGGGTATTCGCAAGCGCGCCACGCACGACAAGGATGCGGTAACGATCACGCCCGTCCAGGCGATCGTCGCCGGCGTCATCGGCGCAGCGCTTTTAGTGCTGAGCCTTGTATTTCTCGTCAGCCGCATCACCGGCTGAGGCGTCAGAAAAAGATTAGGGGAGTGACACCAGGATGCTGAACCAGAACACGCGCTATTACGTTCCCGAGCCTTCGACTTATCCGATCTTCGGTTCGGTCGCGCTGCTTTCGATGGCGCTCGGCGCTGCTTCGTGGTTCAACGGGGTCGGGTGGGGCAAGTATTTCGTGTTCGGCGGGCTGCTGGTGCTGATCTACATGATCGCCGGCTGGTTCGGCACCGTCGCGCGCGAGTCAGAGACGGGCAAATACAACAAGCAGGTCGATGCCGGCTTTCGCTGGGGGATGGGCTGGTTCATATTTTCAGAAGTCATGTTCTTCGGCGCGTTCTTCGGTGCGCTTTTTTACATGCGGATTCTTTCGGTCCCTGATTTGGGAAGCCTCGAGAGCCAGGCCCTCATCTGGCCTGGTTTCAAGCCCGGCTGGCCCGTATCCGGCCCCGGTATCGCCGAGCAGTTTACGCCCATGGGCGCGATGGGCATTCCCGCGATCAACACGCTCATCCTGCTGACTTCCGGCGCCACCGTAACGTGGGCGCACTGGGGTCTTCTCAAGGAAAACCGCTCGCAGCTGATCTGGGGTCTCGCCATGACGGTGGCTCTCGGCACGCTGTTCATCATATTCCAAGTCTACGAATACGCCCACGCGTACGGCGAACTCAACCTGAAGCTCACTGCGGGCGCTTACGGCGCCACGTTCTACATGCTGACGGGCTTTCACGGCTTTCACGTGACCATCGGCACGATCATGCTGACGGTGATTCTCTTCCGGAGCGTGGCAGGGCACTTCAAGCCGGAGCATCACTTCGGGTTCGAAGGCGTGGCGTGGTACTGGCACTTCGTCGACGTCGTCTGGCTGGGGCTCTTCATCTTCGTCTACTGGCTTTAGGGCGGCGCTCGCCTTCAGCTCGGGCCTCGCCGACCTACCAACAGAAGGAAACCAAGGTTTCCCTCCGTAACCTCCTTTCCTTAGACAGAAAGCGCCGCACTCGTGCGGCGCTTTTTCTTATAGACGCTGATCGATGAACCCGAAGTAGGAGGCGAGGAGCAGCATCACGAAAAGCGCGATCGAGAGCCCGACACGCAGCGTGAGCGCTTTGACGGCGCGGCGTGACTGCCCCTTGTCTTTCATGACGTAATACAGCGCTGAAAACAGGCTGAAAAGTATGAAGACGATGAAGCCGAGAACGACATACCGCATATGGGGAACCTCTCGAGACGCGCGCGATCAATCTAACAGCAATTCAAAGGCCGATCTGATTCCTGCGAACAAGATGCTCCGGGAGACCGGCGGCTGTGTTGGGGGTTAACCGCACTGGGGGCTTGTGGCCCCTGATTGCTGCGATCCTCGGTATCGCGATCACCGTTTCGCTCGGCAACTGGCAGCTGGGGCGCGCGGCACAGAAGCGCGACCTCAAATTACGCATCGAAACCTTGTCCGCGCAGCCGCCGCTCAAAGTCTCAGGCGTTGAGCGCCCACCTGAGGAGCTCGAGCTTCGTCGCGTGGAAGCGCGCGGGGTTTTCGATCCGAGGCACACTGTTTTTGTCGATAACCGCATTCGCCGCGGCGTTCCGGGATTCCACGTCGTAACACCTTTGAAACTGGCAGGCAGCGAGCGTCACGTGCTGGTAAATCGCGGCTGGGTTGCGGGCACCCCCGAGCGGTCGAGGCTGCCTCAGGTGCGCACGCCGGAAGGTGAGCTCACCGTACAGGGCATGGCGACCGTGCCGGGGAAGCGAGTGTTCGAGCTCTCGCAGAACGTGATGGAGGGGCGCATCTGGCAGAACCTCACGATCGAGCGTTACCGCCAGGCGGTGCCGATCAGCATTCAGCCCTTCGCGATCCGGCAGGACAGCGAGCTCGAGGACGGACTCGTGCGCGACTGGGACCCGCCCGATTTCGGGATCGACAGGCACTACGGCTACGCTTTCCAGTGGTTTGCGCTGGCCGCCACAATACTGGTGTTCTATGCAGTCACCCGATACCGCCGCTTCAGCAAATCTCGCGCGTAGCCGCCGCACGTTGTGGCTGATTCTTCTCACGTGCGCGGCGCCGATCATCGCTTCGTACGTCGCCTACCATTTCTGGGCGCCGACGGGACGGGTGAACTACGGCGATCTCATCGAGCCGCACCGGCTGCCCGATCGCGCGCTGGTGGCGAGCGACGGTTCGCCCTTCCGTTTCGCGGAGCTCCAGGGCGCGTGGGTGCTGGTCACGCCCGGTTCTGCTGCCTGCGATGCGATGTGCCGCCGGAAGCTCGTGTACATGCGACAGGTTCGGCTCGCGCAGTCGAAAGAAAGCGGGCGTATCGAGCGCGTGTGGCTGCTGACGGATAACGGCATCCCTGATGCGGCGCTCATCGCAGACCATCCGGGGCTGCGCATCGTTCGCGGTGCCGACGTCGCCGCAAGCCTGCCGGCGCTGCGGGCGCCTGCGGATCACATTTACGTCGTCGATCCACTCGGCAATCTCATGATGCGTTTCCCCGCGGATCCCGATCCGAAACGAATGCTCAAAGATCTGTCGCGCCTTCTGAGACATTCGAAGTGGAAATAAGCGTTCGCTACAGGCGGCTCGTGCTCTTCACGGCGTGCCTTACCTTCGTGGTGGTGGTCGTCGGTGCCTACGTGCGCCTCGCCGATGCGGGTCTCGGCTGTCCTGACTGGCCCGGCTGCTATGGCAGCGTGACGCCCCTTCACGCAGCTGAAGAAATCTCGAGGGCTGTGAAAGCGCAAGGTGGCGAGCACGGCCCCGTTTCGCTGACCAAGGCCTGGAAGGAGATGGCGCATCGCTATCTCGCCGGCACGCTCGGGCTTCTCATTCTTTCGATCACGGTCGTTGCCTGGCGGCGGCGCAGCGTGCTTCGCGATTCGCCTGCACTGCCGTTCGCGCTCCTCGGGCTTGTCGTGTTCCAGGCAGCACTGGGAATGTGGACGGTCACGCTCCTGCTGAAACCCGTCATCGTGACGCTGCACCTGCTCGGGGGAATGGCCACGCTTGCTCTTGTCGCGTGGCTCAGCCTCCGTCAGCTGCATACCGAGCCCGCGGTGAGAGTGCGCGACGCGGCGCACCTCAGAAAATGGGCCGCACTCGGCCTCGTGATCGTTGCTGTGCAGATTGCGCTTGGCGGCTGGGTATCGAGCAACTACGCAGCGCTCGCATGCGTCGATCTGCCGACGTGTCATGGTGACTGGGTGCCGCGTATGGATTTCGAGCACGGCTTCCAGCTGGTGCGGGAGCTTGGGATGACCTCGGACGGGGGCTACCTGGCATATGAAGCGCTGACCGCAATTCACTGGACGCATCGGGCGGGGGCGCTGATTACCTTCGCCTACATCGGCGCGCTTGCTGTGGCGCTCATGCAATTGCACGCGACTAGAGGGTACGGCGTCGCGCTGGCCGCAGTTTTGATCCTGCAGGTGGCGCTCGGCCTCGCGAATGTGGCCGCAGGCCTGCCGCTCGTCGTCGCAGTCGCGCACAATGCGGTGGCCGCGCTTTTGCTGGTGCAGGTCGTGGTGATAAACTTCGTTCTTTCCCGCGTGTCCTCTTCCTCCTGATGTCGTCCGCCGTCGTCGGGCAGCCTTTCGGCTCCCGCGCCCACCAGTTCTATCAGCTAACGAAGCCGCGCGTCGTCTCGCTCATCGTCTTTACAGCGGTGATCGGCATGTTCCTCGCGGTTCCGGGCGCCGTGCCGCTGCAGGTGTTGCTGGCGGCGACGGCCGGCATCGCGCTCGTCGCCGGCGCGGCTGCCGCGATGAACTGTCTGGTCGAGCAGAAGATCGACGCGATCATGCTGCGCACCAGCCGCAGGCCCCTTCCACGCGGGACGCTCACGTCGATGCAGACGCTGATTTTCGCGGGTGCGATCGGCGGTCTGGGACTCGCGCTTCTGTACCACTGGGTCAACGCGCTCACGATGTGGCTGACACTCGCAACCTTCGTCGGCTACGCGATCGTCTACACGGTGATACTCAAACCCATGACGCCGCAGAACATCGTGATCGGCGGCGCGTCGGGCGCCATGCCCCCGGTGCTCGGCTGGGCCGCCGTGACGGGAGAAGTCACCGCTGATGCGCTCACGCTCTTCCTGATCATCTTCGCATGGACGCCGCCGCACTTCTGGGCGCTCGCACTCTACCGCAAGCACGAATATGCGAAGGCGGGAGTGCCGATGTTGCCCGTGACGCACGGCGACAAGTTCACGCGGCTTCACGTGCTGCTCTATACGGTGATCCTCTGCGCGTGTTCGCTCCTGCCTTTCGTGGTGCGCATGAGCGGCCTCATTTACCTCGCGGCGGCGGTCGTGCTGGGTGCGATGTTCATGTCCTATGCGATACGCATTTACACGTCCTACACCGATGCACTTGCCCGCCGGACCTTCCGCTTTTCGATCACGTATCTCGCGGCGCTTTTTGCCGCGCTGCTCGTCGATCATTACTTCCGCATCCTTCTCTAGCGCCGGCGCAGGCGTCGCGCGCCTGTCGTTCGTGCTGCTTCTCGCATGCGCGCTCGCGCTCGGGGCCGGGTGCGGCGGCGAACGCACTGCGGTCAAGTTCCGGCTGACCGATGTCACCGGCGCCCCCTGGGGCAAGAAACTCGAGCTCACTGACCATACCGGTCAGCGGCGCACGCTGACAGACTTCAAGGGGAAGGTGGTCGTCCTCTTCTTCGGATTCACCCATTGTCCCGATGCATGCCCGACGACCCTGGCAGAGCTTGCAACCGTCGCGCGCGCGCTCGGCCCGCTCGCGGAGCGTCTGCAGGTTCTGCTGGTGACGGTCGATCCTGAGCGCGACACCCAGGAAGTTCTCAGTAAATACGTTCCATCGTTCAACCCTGCGTTCCTCGGGCTTTACGGCACACTGGAAGAAACCACGGCAGCGGCCAGGGAGTTCAAGGTGTATTTCCAGAAGCAGCCCCAACCCGCTGGAAACTACACCCTCGACCATTCCGCGGGAACGTTCGTGCTCGACACGCAAGGCCGCCTGAGGCTGTTCGGGCAATACGGGGCCGGGGCCGACGCCCTGCTTCAAGATATCCGAGCATTGCTGAACGAGTGATTGCCAGAGTGTGACCGGGCAATCACCAGAAGCGATGGCAAACCCTAAAAAAAAACCCGGCCGGAGCCGGGTTTTTTTGCGGACACGCTGGGCGGCGGTTACGCCGCCGCGCCCATGGCGCCTTTCATCTTCGACAGCGCCTTCGCCTCGATCTGCCGGATGCGCTCGGCCGAGACGCCGAACTCGGACGCGAGGTCGTGCAGCGTCGCCGAAGCGTTTTCGGTCAGCCAGCGCGCTTCGATGATGCGGCGGCTGCGCGTATCGAGCGTTTCCAGCGCTTCTTCGAGCCCATGGCTTCGCAGGCCGGCCGTCTGCTGTTGCTCCAGTTGCACGTCAGGCTCGACGGCATCGGAGGTGAGATAGGCAATGGGCGCAAAGGCGTTATCGTCATTGTCATCGCCCAGCGGCTCGAGCGCGACGTCCTGACCGGAGAGGCGCGTTTCCATCTCTACGACCTCCTCCGGCTTTACGCCGAGCTGTTTCGCCATGGCCTGCACTTCGGTGGCGCCCATGGTGCCCAGGCCCTGCTTCATGCCGCGCAGGTTGAAGAAGAGCTTGCGCTGCGCTTTCGTGGTCGCGACTTTGACGATGCGCCAGTTGCGCAGGATGAATTCATGCATCTCGGCGCGGATCCAGTGCACCGCGAAAGATACGAGCCGCACACCGCGCTCGGGGTCGAATCGCTTCACGGCCTTCATGAGGCCGATGTTGCCTTCCTGGATCAGATCAGCCTGCTGTAGACCGTAACCCATGTAACCGCGCGCAATGGCGACGACCACGCGCAGATGTGACAGGACCAGCTCGCGCGCCGCACCGAGGTCGGCGGAATCGCGCAGGCGGCGGCCGTATTCAGTCTCCTGCTCCTGCGTGAGAATGGGAAAGCGGTTGACGGTCTGGATGTAGGTATCAAGGCTGCCCGCAGCCGGGATAGGTAACGCTAAAGCAGACATTGCAAATCCCCTTATTCGTAGTACCGAAAGTTTAGCACTCACATTCTAAGAGTGCCAAGATGCGGTAAAAGTTCCGCTTCGAATGCTGGAAATACGCTGTCAGGACAACGCGTTGAACTCTGAGTGAGCACTTACCTTGCACGTGCTTCGGCGAGGTGGCGCGCAACTGACAGCCACGCGCCCAGCCACCCGAGAGCAGCGGCGAAAACCAGCAAGCTCGCCGCATCCATATGCGACAGGTAGTCGAGCTGCCAGCGGGCTCCGTAAAGGTGCGACAGGTCTGCGAGCGCTCCGTTCAGCACGTGCCAGGCCAGCCACACTAGACCCGCGGCCGCGAGCCCGCCGAGCAGTCCCAGCAGTGCCCCGTAGTACAAAAACGGCCTGCGGATGAACGCGGGCGTCGCACCGATCAGCGTTGCGACTTCGATCTCCTCGCGCTGCGTCAGAATTTGCAGCCGGATCGTGTTGAACGTGACCGCGACGAGCGCGAAGGCGAGAAGCGTCGCCAGCAGCAGCGCTGCGAGCCGCCCGAGTTGCAGCACGGCGTCGAGGCGCTGCGCCCACTCGGTGTCGAGCTGGACGTGTGCGACTTTCGGCAGCCCCGCCAGCTCAACCCGGAGCCTTTCGAGCGCGGGTGGACGCGTGTCGCGCGGATCGACAACGAAGGCGTCGGGCAGCGGATTCTGGGCGAGGGCCTCGGCAACGCCTGCCATGCCGCTTGCGCGCTTCATGTCCTCGAGCGCTTTTTCCCGCGGGACGTGCCGGGCTTTTGCAATCGCCGTGTTCGCCGCCAGTCGTGCCTCGACTTGTTGAAGCTCGAGGCGGGTGGCTTCCAGCGCGAGGAACACGGTGAGCTGCGGGTTCGGGGACGCCGTCCGCGCAGCCTTCTGGAGGTTCACGAGCCCCACGTAAAGCACCGCGGGCAGTGCGAGCGCGATACCGAGAACCACCACGTTGAACAAGGTAGCAAACGGCGTCCGCACGAATTTCCCGATCGTGCCGCGGAACGCACGCCCGTGCTGGCTGATCCACGACCTCATGCTGCAACGGCCGGAGTGTCCGCCCCGATACGACCCGAAGCCACCATGATGAGGCGGGGCGCGAGGTTGTCGGCGAGGTTCATGTCATGAGTGGCGATGACCACCGTCGCACCGACCTGGTTGAACGCGCGGAAGAGCTCCCCGATCTCGGCTGCGTAGGCGGGGTCTAGGTTCCCCGTCGGCTCGTCCGCGAGAAGTATTGCCGGACGATGCACGACCGCGCGCGCTATACAAAGGCGTTGCTGCTCGCCCCCCGACATCGTGACCGGCATCGCATTCTCGTGCTTCAGCAGCCCTACCTTGTCCAGCGCCGCCCGGGCCCGCCGCGCGGCGTCGCGGCGGTCGTAACCGAGGATATTGAGCGGCAGCATCACATTGTCGAAAACGCTACGGTCGAAGAGGAGCTTGTGGTCCTGGAAGACGAGCCCGAGGTTCCGACGCAGGTATGGCACTGCGCGCGCCCGGAGCGTGCCGACGTTCTGCCCGTTTACGACGACTGAGCCAGCTGTTGGCCGCTCGATCCCCGCCATGAGCTTGAGGAGCGTGCTTTTTCCGGCGCCCGAATGGCCCATGAGGAACACCATTTCACCCGCGGCGACGGCAAGTGTGGCATCCCTGAGCGCTTCGTGCCCGCCTGGATAGCGCTTGGTGACCTTGGATAGGGCGATCACGACTCGTCGTCGCCGAGCAGCGCTGCCACGAAATCTTCAGCATCGAAAGGGCGCAGGTCTTCGATGCCTTCGCCGACGCCAATGAACCGCAGCGGTATTGGCTCGCGCGGATGCGCTTTTGCGCGCGTGTGCGCGATCGCCGCAATCACACCGCCCCTGGCGGTGCCGTCGAGCTTCGTCATCACGAGCCCGGTTACGCCGAGCGCTTCGTCGAACGCTTTTACCTGCGCGAGCGCATTCTGTCCGGTGTTCGCATCGAGCACGAGCAGCACTTCGTGGGGTGCGCCCGGGAGCGCCTTGTCGATGACGCGCTTCACCTTGCGGATTTCTTCCATCAGGTGGAGCTGGGTCGGCAGACGCCCGGCCGTGTCGGCGAGAACGACGTCGATGCCGCGCGCAATCGCCGCGTTCACTGCGTCGTAAATGACCGCAGCTGCATCACCGGAGGCCGGTGCCACGACCGCGACATTGTTGCGCTCGCCCCAAGCGACGAGCTGCTCGCGCGCGGCGGCGCGGAAAGTGTCGCCCGCGGCCATGAGAACTGTCCTGCCCTGACGCTGATAGTAATGCGCAAGTTTCCCGATCGAGGTTGTCTTACCCGCGCCATTCACACCCGCGAGCATGATCACGAAAGGCTTCGTGGTCCCGACATCGAGCGGCCGCGCAAGGGGCCGAAGCAATTCGAGCAGTAGATCCCCGAGCGCTTCCCTGAGCTCCGACGCTTCCGTAAACCCTTCACGCCGTGCGCGGGCGCGGAGGTTATCGATGAGGAACGCGGTTGGGGCGACGCCGACGTCAGAGGTGAGGAGCACTGTTTCGAGCTCCTCATAAAAGCTTTCGTCTATCTTTCGCCCGATGCCGAAAACGCCCACGAGCTGGCCGCCGAGCTGTCGGCGGGTTTTCGATAGACCGAGCTTGAGCTTGGAAAACCACCCCGTAGCTTCCCGCGCAGGTTCAACCTGTGCGGCAGGTGCAGGCGTGATGACAACCTCTACTGCGGGGATGTCGAGGCCGATTTGCTGATCAGCCGGAGCGGGCGCCTGCGGTTGGGCGGGCGCCTCACTCTCGCCGCGCGGCTTGCGCTTGAAGAAACCAAACATGATTGAAGGGGTCTTACGTAAGACAGGGCGCCGCGAAGACTTCTGCTCGAGAAGTTGCGTGCGCTTAATTGGTTACAATTCTACCCCACCCCTCAAGCCGGACCTTCCCCATCGCAATGACACTGCACCACGCAGCAGGACGTCTTTTCGTCTCGTTATTCCCTCTTTTGCTGCTCGGTCTCTCGAATGCGGTCGCGGCTGCCGCGAGCGCAGATGTGTGGGAAGGCCAGCTTCCGAACGGAATGCGCGTTCTCGTCAAACCGGACCATCGCGCCCCAGTGGTCGTTTGCATGGTTTGGTACAAGGTCGGCAGCATGGACGAGACGAGCGGGCAGACAGGTGTTGCGCACGTGCTCGAGCACATGCTTTTCAAAGGCACGAAAGCGGTCCCCGCGGGCGAGTTCTCGAGGATCATCGCCGAGGCGGGGGGCCGCGACAATGCATTCACCAGCCGGGATTACACCGGTTACTTCCAGACCCTACACAAATCGCAGCTCGCGCTCGCGATGAGGCTGGAAGCCGATCGCATGGTGAATGCAGTCATCTCGCCGGATGAATTCGCAAAAGAAATTCGCGTCGTCATGGAAGAGCGCCGCTGGCGCACCGATGATCGCCCGCGTGCGCTTGTATACGAGCAGCTGAATGCCGCCGCGTTCAAGGCGCACCCGTACCGTAATCCGATTGTCGGCTGGATGGACGATCTCATGAACATGCGCACCGAAGATGCGCGCGTTTTTTACGAGCGGTGGTACGCGCCGAACAACGCGACGCTCGTCATCGTGGGCGACGTGACACCCGATGAAGTCATGAAACTTGCGCGTCAGCACTTCGGCCCGCTCGCAAGGAAAACACTGCCGGCGAGGAGAATCACTGAAGAGCCGCCACAGCTTGGGCCTCAGCAGTTGACGGTTCGCGCGCCGGCGGAGCTTCCATACGTGCTGATGGCATTCCGCGCACCGGTGCTGCGCGACCCGGAGGCTGACTGGGAGCCGTACGCGCTCGAGATGCTCGCGAACGTACTGGACGGCAACGACGCCGCACGGCTCAATCGCGCGCTCGTTCGCACCGACCGCATCGCATCTTCCGCGGGTGCAAGTTACGACGGCGTCGGCCGCGGTCCGGGACTCTTCCTCCTCAGCGGCACACCGACGCAAGGCAAGACCGCGCAAGAGCTCGAGCAGGCGCTCAAAGGTGAAGTGGCCAGGCTGATTTCAGAAGGTGTGACCGAGGACGAGCTGCAGCGTGTAAAGTCGCAAGTCGTTGCGTCGCACGTCTACGAACGCGATTCGATGTTCTATCAGGCGCGGCAGATCGGGTCGCTGGACATGGCGGGACTCTCGCCGAAAGTGATCGACCTCTTCGTGGAGAAGCTGAAGGCGGTCACCGCGGAACAGGTAATCGCGGTAGCCAGAAAGTATCTCGTCGATGGGGGTCTCACCGTGGCATACCTCGACCCGCAGCCGCTTTCGGGCAAACGCCCGGCGGCCCCTCCCGCAGGAGCGCGCCATGCGCAGTAAGGCCCTTCGCTTCGCTTTGTCCGCATTTCTGCTTGCACTCACGCAGGCCGCGCACGCGTTACTGCCGATTCAGTACTGGGAGACACAGCGCGGTGCGAGAGTGTATTTCGTGCAGAACCGCGATTTGCCGATGCTCGACGTCAGCGTCGACTTTCCCGCAGGCGCGGGTTTCGACACGGCCGGGCGCTCGGGTCTGGCGAACATGACGGCGCACATGCTCAAGCTCGGCGCCGCAGGCATGGATGAAGACGCTATCGCGCGCAGGGTTGCGGACGTCGGCGCGCAGCTTTCCGGCCGCTTCGACTCGGACCGCGCCGGCGCGGGGGTGCGCACGCTTTCGAGCGCCAAGGAGCGCCAGCAGGCTCTGGACATTCTGGCGCGTGTGCTTACCCAGCCGACGTTTCCCGCGAATGTGCTCGAGCGCGAAAAAGTACGCTTGATCAGCGGCCTCAAGGAAGCCGACACAAAGCCTGACACGATCGCCGCCCGCACCTTTGCGCGGCTGGTGTATGGGCCGCATCCTTACGGACTGCGCTCCTCGGGCGAAGTGGAAACGGTGTCCAGGTTCACGCGCGAGGACCTCGCTGCGTTTCACCGCGCGCATTACAGCGCCGGCCGCGCGGTGGTGGCGCTGATGGGCGACGTGACGCGGGAAGAGGCGGCCGCAATCGCCGAAGCGCTGACTGCAGGATTGCCGGCGGGAGACGCCGTGGCTGCGGAGATCCCGGCCGTGACGCAGCTCGCGAAAGGCGAGACTGCGTGGATTACTCACCACGCGACGCAAAGTCATATTCTCGTGGGCGCGCCGGGAATTCGTCGCGACGACCCGGATTACTTCGCACTCTTCATCGGCAACCATGTCCTCGGCGGCGGCGGCTTTACGTCCCGCATTACCGAGGAAGTGCGGCAGAAGCGGGGCCTGGCCTACTCTGCATACAGCTATTTTTCGCCCATGCTGCGTGAAGGTCTTTTCGTGATCGGCATGCAAACGCAGGCGTCTCAGGCGGGGGCGGCACTCGACGTCGTCCGGAAGACGCTTGCGGATTTTCTTGCCGACGGTCCGACAGTGAAAGAGCTTGCTGCAGCGAAGAAGAACATCATCGGCGGCTTTCCATTGCGCATCGACAGCAATCGCAAGATTCACGAATATCTGGCGCTGATCGGCTTCTATCGCATGCCGCTCACGTACCTCGACGAGTTCACCGGCAACGTGGAGCGCGTCACGGGCGAGCAGATCCGCGCTGCCTTCAAGCGCCGTATCGATACCAACCGCATGGTCACGGTGGTGGTGGGGCCTTCTGCGGAGAAAGCGGCGAGCGCGGCTGTGTTGCCGCAATAGATCTTGAAGCGGAACGAGGTGCGGATCGTCGGCGGCGAATGGCGCAGCCGTCGCATCCGCTTTCCTACCCGTGACGACCTGAGGCCGACACCCGATCGTGTCCGCGAGACCGTGTTCAACTGGCTGGGTCAGGACCTTACCGGCCTCGTGTGTCTCGATCTTTTTTCCGGCAGCGGCGCGCTCGGCTTTGAAGCCGCATCGCGCGGCGCGAGCCGCGTGGTCATGGTCGAAAGGGATAAGGTTGCTCTCGACGCTCTGGAGGAAAACCGCGCTGCGCTGAATGCGAGTCAGGTGGAAGTCGTCAGAGGGGATGCGCTAGAATTCGTCCGCGCGGACCGTGCCCGGTATGACGTCATCTTTGTCGACCCTCCGTTTGCCGCGCCGGGAGGGGAGCTCCTGCCGAAGCTGCTCTCGCCGCGCCTGAAGCTCGACGGATACGTATATTACGAGTCAGCGACGGGTCTCGATTGGCCGCGCGAGTGGCAGGTGCTCAGGCGCTCGCGTGCAGGAAAAGTAGTCTCTCAACTCGTCAAACGGATTGGTGATGAGCCACACGGCGGTATACCCGGGGACGTTCGATCCGATCACGCTGGGTCATGAGGACCTCGCGCGCCGCGCATCGCGCCTGTTCGATCGCGTGATCCTCGCGGTTGCGGACAGCCGTGCGAAGAACCCTTTCTTCGCACTCGACGAGCGCGTGGAGATGGCGCGCGAAGTGCTGAAAGATGTGCCCAACGTCGAGGTGACAGGCTTTTCCGGCCTCCTGATGAAGTTCGTACAGGAGCGCAACGCGCGGGTGGTCGTCCGCGGTCTGCGCGCGGTGTCGGACTTCGAGTATGAGTTCCAGCTTGCCGGAATGAACCGCGGCATGTATCCCGATGTCGAAGCGGTCTTCCTCACACCCGGCGAGCAGTTCATGTTCGTGTCGGCTACGATCGTGCGCGAAATTTCGATTCTCGGCGGTGACGTATCCAAGTTCGTTCCGGCATTGGTCGGCGAGCGCCTCAGGGTGAAAATCCGGCAGCTCGGCGGTAAATGATGCGACGGGTTCGCATCACAGGCTGCAGAGAAGGTCTCGTATGGCGTTGATGATCACCGACGAGTGCATTAACTGCGACGTGTGCGAGCCGGAGTGCCCGAACGATGCGATCTCGGCCGGCGTCGAGATCTACGTCATCGATCCGCTGAAGTGCACCGAGTGCGTCGGTCATCACGATGCGCCGCAGTGTCAGCAGGTCTGCCCCGTCGATTGCATTCCGCTCAATCCGGACATCGTCGAAACCAAAGACGAGCTGTACGCCAAGTACCTGAAGCTCACGGCACAAAAGGCGGCGTAAGGTATACGTCAGCGGCGCTGACAGGTGGGGCAGTAAAAGGTCGAGCGCTGGCCCTGACGTATCTCGCGGATCGGTGTGCCGCACGTAAGGCACGGTTCCCCGCCGCGGCCATACACGAGGTGCTCGTTCTGGAAGTAGCCGGCACGGCCGTCGCCGCCGACGAAATCGCGTAACGTGCTCCCGCCTGCGGCTATCGCGGCTTCGAGCGTCTCCCGAATCTTCTCGACCAGCACATCGTAGCGGCTGCTCCCGATGCGTCGCGCTGGCGTCTTCGGATTGATGCCAGCGCGGAACAGCGCTTCACTCGCGTAAATGTTGCCCACTCCCGCAACGACATGGCTGTCCATGAGGACGAGCTTGATCGCGGCCGCGCGTTTACGCGTCCCGGTGTAAAGCCATTCGCCACTGAAGTCTTCGGACAGGGGCTCCGGTCCTATGGACGCGAGGAGCGGATGCTCCGGCGCGTTCGCCTGTCGCCACACGACGAGGCCGAAGCGCCGGGGGTCGCGCAGTCTCACGCTGCGCCCGCTCTCGAGCACGAGGTCGAAGTGATCGTGCTTACCCACCGCCGCATCCGAATCGACGAGCCACAGCCGCCCCGACATCCCGAGGTGCACGATCAGCGTGCCGCTGCCGCAATCGATGAGCAGATACTTCCCTCGGCGGGTAACGGTGCGGATGGTGAGTCCTGCGAGGCGCTTCGCGAGGCCGCGCGGCACCGGCACGCGCAGCGCAGCGTTCCGAACCACGGCTGTGCGGATACGCTGGTTCACGAGATGCGGAGCAAGGCCGCGCCGCGTCGTCTCGACTTCAGGAAGCTCGGGCACTACTTTTTCTCTTGAGGCGGCAGCAGGAGGCGTTTTGCGGTGGCGGCGATGAATTGGTATTCGACGCTTTCATCCATCCGCAGCAGCACGAGCTCGGGCTCGCGCTGAAGTATCCCGAGCGTGACGATGCGGTCGTCCTTCAAGCGAATTACGACGTTTTCTTTTGCGGCGCGTGCGGTGACGTGAGACGCCTGAATCGCGCTTGCCCGGCGCCATGCATCCACCCACGCATTGCGCGCGTCGGCACCGACATCCTCGGTTTGCGGTGCAATCACCCAAGTCCCATTTTCGTGCGCAGCCTTGAACCCGGGCAGCTCGAAGTGGACAGGTTCTTCTCCCGGCGCAAAAAGCGATCGTGCGATGAGCGCGTCCGCATCGCGCGGTAACGCCGTGCGGTGCGCCAGTGCGATCGCATAAACGCTATCCCGAGTCAGCACGTACTGCTCACGGGTCATGGTGTTCACCGCGCCGAAGCTGAAGCTCTGGTCGTTCAGGGTGAGCTTCGGCGGTATTCCGTCGAGACCGTATTTCGCGAGGTCGTTTGCGCCGTAACGGGTGAGCGTGCGCACTGAAAGGATAGTGAGCAATCGTTCGACCTGCGATGCTTCGGCCCGCGCAGAATAGGGTTCCACGATACGCCAGGCGTCGTTCGTGCGAGTCAGCACCACCGTAGCCGGCGCACCCGGTGCGGCAGGTGCTTCGGGCGATGCGGCGGACGACGGGCGCTCGATGCGGATGCGTTGAACGTCTTTGGCGTTGAGCTCCGACAACGCATGGCTTTGCGTAGCGGTTGCGTGCGGCCGGTAATACACCCACGCGCCCAGCGCTGCCACTGTTACGAAGAGCGCTACGAGCGAAATCCAGGTACGCATTTCGAGACGCGCGCTACGAGGCCTTGCGGCGGCGCCACCAGATGAAGACCCCGATGAGCACGAACGCAAGCGGCACCACGATGAGAAAGCCGAAGGCGATCGAATATAGCGTGACCTGTCCAATGTCGAGACGGGCATCGGGTACGGGTCGCGGATCGATTGCGACGAGGCTGTCTTCCGCGGCAAGCCAGTTGATCATTGCCATTCCCAGCTGAAGATTGCCGCCGTTGCCGAGATAAGTGTTCGAGAGAAACGAGCCGCTGCCGACAACGACCACGCGTTGCTGCCTGTCGCCGACTGTGCGCTCGAACGCCGCTGCGATAGAGACCGGCCCCGGGAGATCGCGCATTTTGTCGAACGTCGGTTTGTCGTCGAGCGGCCCCACTTCGACCCAGCCGCGCTGCGCGACCTCCACCAGTGGCGCGACTCGCCACTCCTCGTTCTCGGCAAAGCCGATCTGGCGCGAGTGCGGGAACATCGTGTTGTAACGGAAGGATGCGGTGATCGGGTGGCTGCCATAGCTCGTCGCAACGGCAAATACGGGCGGCCCGCTGCGAGGCCGCAGCGCCGCATCCACCACCGTGCCGGGTGTGAGCACGAGACGCAGCGTTTCCGCGACCGGGTGCAGGCCACGAAGCGGTTCAGGGTCGATCAGCCACAGCAGGTTGCCTCCGCCCGCCACATAGCGTCGGATCTTCTCGACCTCGCCCGGCTCGAGGTCGCTCTGCGGGCTTGCGATAACGAGCAGTGCGGCGTTGGTCGGCACGCCTTGCGCGAGACCCAGGTTGACGCTGTTCAGCTTGAGGCCCTTCTGTGTGAGCTGTCGTCCGAATTCACCGAGATCGTGATTGGCGGGGCCGTCGAGCCGGCGCTCGCCGTGTCCTTCGAGCCATAGCACGAGGCTCGCGGAGCCGCGCATGAGCCGCATCAGGACGTTTGCAAAGCTCTGCTCGTTGAAGTCGCCGAGCGGAAGATGCTCGACGCGTTTGCGGTACTCGATCACAAGCTCATTCGGGGTTCTGATCTGTGCCGCTTCCGCGCGCTTCGGCTCTTCGCGGGGGTCGACCAGCTTCAGCTCGATGTCCGGCTTCGCGCGTCGGTACGGGCGCAGCCGCTCCTCGACGATCTTGTGCACGTTCCCGCCGGCTGGATCCTGTGCAAGTGCATAGGCGGTGATATTGAGCGGTCCTTCTAGCTGTCGCAGCACGTCGAGCGTGGGCTGCCCGAGCGTGTTGCGCGCGCTCAGGGTCACATCCCACTCCTTGCGGTATTCGCGAGCGACAAACGCGAGCAGCATCACGAGTCCCAGGACGAGCGCAAGGAAGAGCCCGCCCTGGAGCGTGAGCGTCAGGCGCAGCCGCTTATTCGCGCGCATCAGCCTCTCAGCCGCCGCGCGTCGAGATGGCGCACTGTGAGCACGAGGAAGACGATCGACAGCAGCGCCGAGCAGACGATCGCATAGCTATCGATCATGCCTTTACCCAGCGGCTCGAAGTTCTTGAGCGGCGAGAAAACCTGTACGAAAGCAGCGGGCACGCTCCAGCCGCGCGCGCGCATGCCGTCGCCGGCCGCCTCACTCATCAGCAGCATGAGGAGGAGCGCTGCGAATGCGCCAAACGCGGCGGCGACCGGCTGCGCCGTGAGCGATGAGATGTACAGGCTCACCGCTGCAAAGCTCGCTGCGAGAAGCATGAGCCCGAGACAGAGACTCGCGATGAGACCGTAATCGAGGCTCGTGCTCGCGGCGAGCGAAAGCGGCATCGCCGAAACAAGGGTTACGATCATCGCAAGGAAGAGCAGGAGGCCAAGAAACTTGCCGAGCACGATCTGAACGATCGATACCGGAGCGGAGGTGAGGAACACCATCGTCTGATTGCGCCGCTCTTCGGCGATGAGGCGCATGCCGAGAAGAGGAGACGCGAAAAGCAGAACCACGGCAGCGGTCGCGAAGAGCGGTGCCACGACGAGCTCCGTAACACCGGGCGGACTCGCAAGCTGGATGAGCTGCGGCTGCACCTGCAGGAAATCGTCCAGACGCTTCAAAAAAGCCCACCCCGTAATGAGCTCGACTGCCGTCAGCACCATCCACGCAAGCGGCGAGGCGAAGAGCGATTTCAACTCCTTTGCGGCGATGGTGAAAATCATCGGGTGAGATTCACGAAGACGTCTTCGAGGCTCGTTTGCGCAGGCGCGAGTTGATACAGGCCCCAGTTCTTTTCCACCGAACGCGCGACGAGCTGTTCTGTCGGATCGCGGTCGGCTTCGAGCTGCAGGCGAAAAAGCTTGTCGCTCATGCGCTCCACCGCAGCGACGCCTGCGAGCTGGGCAAGCTCGGCATCCGCCGGCGGCCGTCTCAGGCCGAGCACGACGGTGCGTCCGCCGTGCAGCGCTTTGAGCGCGGCTATCGTATCGCTGTAAACGAGGTTCCCGTGGTGCATGATCTGCACGCGGTCGCAGATTGCTTCGACTTCCGAAAGGATGTGCGTCGACAGAACGACGCTGTGCGATCCACCCAGCTCGCGCACGAGTGTGCGTATTTCACGAATCTGATTCGGGTCGAGTCCCGCAGTCGGCTCATCCAGTATCACGACGTCGGGTTCGTGCGCGATTGCCTGCGCGATGCCGACGCGCTGCTGGTAGCCTTTGGAAAGATTGGCGATGAGCTTGGGCCCCACATCGATGAGTCCGCAGCGTTGCTTGGCCTTGGCGATCGCGTTCCGCCGTTCGGCCTTGGGCACTCGGTGCAATCTGACTGCAAGGCTCAAATACTCGTCCACGTTGAGCTCGCGGTAGAGCGGCGGGTTCTCGGGGAGGTAACCGATTTTCGCCTTGGCCGCCGTCGGCCGCGCGAGGAGATCGATGCCGCACACGCTGATCTCGCCTTCCGTCGGAGCAAGGTTCCCCGTGAGCATCTGCATCGTGGTCGTCTTGCCCGCGCCATTCGGGCCGAGCAGCCCAAGCACCTCGCCGCGCTTCAGTTCGAGCTCGACGCGATTGACGGCGGTGTGTGCGCCGAAGCGGCGCATGAGGCCGCGCGCGGAAAGTGTCGTCGAAGGCGTGGACATCGGAAGGCGAGCGGCGCCGCGTGGGCGGCTCGCATCTTGTGGTGTCGGCGAAATATACCTAATATGTAGCGGTTAATGAAGCAACCCGCCGCCCCATCCCGGCGACATCTGCCGTCAACCGCCGCCGCTTCAGGCGCGGCTCCCCTCCCCATGACACGTTTCGTAAGCGCAGTGTGCGCAGCAGCCTTTGCGAGCGCCGCCGTCGCGGGCGATCTCATTCCTTCTCACGAGCCGTTCGGGAGAGACGTTGCGCAGGCGGTGCAAATTGCGCCGAAAGCCAAACCTGCTGCGAAACCGCCGCTTCGGCCGGCGCTGCCGAACGTCGAGCTCACAGAACAGCTGATGCACAAGATGATGGTGGCCGAAGTCGCGCTTCAGCGCGGCCAGCCACACATCGGGGTTGCGGCTTACCTCGAACTCGCGCGCGAGACGAAAGATCCCCGAATCGCCCAGCGGGCCGCCGAAGTTGCGTGGGCCGCGCGTTACGTCGATGCAGCCCTCGAGGCAGCCGGTATATGGCTTCAGGCGTCACCCGGGGACCCGCGCGCCCGCCAGGTGCTCGCGGCGCTGCTTGCGAACGAGCAGAAACTGGACGCAGCGCGGGGCCATTTCGAACAGTGGCTGGCTTCGGACCGGGAAAATATCGGGCAGAGTTTTCTGCAGCTCTCCACCCTTCTTGCCCGGAACACCGACCGCAAAGCAGTGCTGACGCTCGTTCGCAGCCTTGCGAAGCCGTATCCCGATGTACCCGAGGCGCGCCTCGCCGTCGCGCAGGCGGCGTGGAATGCAGGAGACGAGACGGTGGCGCTCGATGAAGCCGCGGCAGCGCTCAAGCTGCGGCCCGACTGGGAGCTCGCCGCGCTCTTTCGTGCTCAAGCCCTGCAGCGTCGGTCGAACGACGAAGCGATCGCTTTCCTCGGCGACTACCTGCGCCGTCACAACGACGCTAAGGATGCGAGGCTCAATTACGCACGTCTGCTGGTCGCGGCCAAGCGTTATCCCGAAGCGCGGAAGCAGTTCGAAATTCTCGTCGAACAGTTTCCGCAGAATGCCGACGTAACGATGGCGGTTGCGCTCCTTGCAATGCAGGCGAGCGATTACGACAGCGCTGAGACTCAGCTCAGGCGCTCGCTCGACGCGGGTTACGGCGAACCCGATGTGGCGCGTCTTTACCTGGGACAGATCGCCGAGGAACGGAAGCGCTTCGACGAAGCGTTCAAGTGGTACTCGGAGGTGCAGCCGGGCGAGCAGTATCTGACCGCCCGCACGCGTTATGCCGCACTGCTCGCGAAACAGGGAAAACTGGGCGAAGCGCGCAAGTACCTTCAGGATCTTGGCGAGAGCAATCCGAGTCAGCGCCTTCCGCTCACGCTCGCTGAAGCCCAGCTTCTGCGCGACGCGAATTCGCACAAGGAAGCTTTCGAGCTTCTCGGCCGCGCGCTCAAGGCTTCCCCCGACGCCCCGGACCTCTTATACGAGCATGCAATGGCGGCGGAGAAAATGGACCGCGTCGACATTCTCGAAGCCAACCTGCGGAAGCTGATCCAGATCCGGCCGGAGCACGCACACGCGCACAACGCGCTGGGATACACGCTCGCCGATCGCAATCAGCGCCTCCCCGAAGCGTATCAGCTCATCGAAAAGGCGCTGAAGCTGACGCCTGATGATCCGTTCATCATGGACAGCATGGGCTGGGTGCTCTACCGGCTTGGGCGTAACCGCGAGGCGCTCGACTTCCTCCAACGCGCCTACCTCCTGCGTCCGGAAGCGGACATCGCAGCGCATCTCGGGGAAGTTCTGTGGGTCGACGGGCAGCAGGATGCCGCCCGTAAGGTGTGGGCCGAGGGGCTGAAGATTGACGCCAAGAACGAGGCGCTGCAGAACACCATCAAGCGGTTCGCGCCGGTCATCCTGCCTGCAGCAAGATGAAGTTGCGTATTGGGCGGCGCTCGCCTCCGCTCGGGCCTCGTCGCCCCACGAACAGAAGGAAACCCATGGTTTCCCTCCGTAACCTCCTTTCCTTCGGTCGCGCGGGCAAGTTCCGGGCACCACTAGGCGTTGCGTTGATGGCGGCGTTGCTGATGTCCGCATGCATGAGCATGCCGCAGGCCGCTCGCGATGCGGCGCCTTTCGACCTGCTCGGCCGCGCGCTCGTGACGTATGGTGGCGGCGCGCTGACTGCGAACCTGCGGTGGGAGCACGGCAGCGAGCAGGACGAGATTTGGCTCATGACCCCGACCGGGCAGACACTCGCCCACATCGTCGATTCAGCGCAGGGCGCGGTGCTGACGCGCGCGGATCAGCAGCAGTATCGCGCCGGTAACGCGGAAACGCTGACGCGCCAGGGGCTCGGCTGGGCGCTGCCGATCGGCCTGCTCCAGTATTGGGTAAGAGGCCTTTCGGCACCCGGCTCGCCGCCGACCGCCGTCGAGCGCGATGCCGCTAATCGCCTGCTCGCACTCACTCAACAGGGCTGGCGTGTGGCGCTCACCTGGAACGCCGCGGAGAGCGAGCACGCCGGTCTCGTCAGGCGTGTCGATCTCAAAGACGGCCCCAACGAGATCCGCCTTGTAATAGACACCTGGCGCGATATTCGCCTGCCCTGACGCCGGAGTGCTTGTGGAATCGTTTCCCGCGCCGGCGAAACTGAATCTCATGCTGCGCGTGGTAGGCCGCCGCGCGGACGGTTATCACCTCCTGCAGACCGTGTTCCGCTTTATCGACTACGGCGATGAGGTCCGGATTTCGGTCACGCAGGACGGCGAGATCCGTCGCGTCCGCGATTTACCGGGTATTCCGGCTGAAGATGATCTCTCGCTCCGCGCAGCCGTTCTTCTGAAACAGGAGACAGGTGCGCCATCCGGCGCCGACATCGAAGTCATCAAGCGGCTGCCGCCAGGCGGCGGGCTCGGCGGCGGGAGCTCTGACGCCGCCACGGTTCTCATCGCGCTCAACCACCTATGGAAAACGGGCCTCACCCGCAGCGAGCTGCAGGCGCTGGGATTACGCCTGGGTGCGGACGTGCCGGTATTTGTCTTGGGAGAGAGTGCCTTAGGCGAAGGCGTGGGCGAGGTACTGACCCCGTTTGCACTGGAACCGGCGTGGTACGTGGTGCTGGTCCCGGCGGTCGGTGTCACCACATCCCGCGTTTTTGCCCATCCCGAATTGAAACGCGACTCCAAACCTATTAAAATACAGGGCTTTTCGAGCTTTGACGCGGTAAACGACCTGCAGGCGCTCGTTTGTCGCTTGTATCCCGAAGTCGCACGAAATCTCGACTGGTTGAAGCAGCACGGGCCGGCCCTCATGACCGGCTCGGGGGCATGCGTGTTCTCGCCATTTGAATCGGAGCGTCGGGCTCGGGCAGTTTTTTCGCAGGTGCCGGCGACGATGAAAGGTTTTGTCGCGCGCGGCCTCGACCGGCATCCGCTTCTGGATCTGGCAGCCTGAAGCTCGAGATTGAGATTGGTGGCCGGGCGCTTTCGAAACCGGCAGGCCGTAGTAACAGTTGGGGAGTCGCCAAGCTGGTTAAGGCACCGGATTTTGATTCCGGCATGCGAAGGTTCGAATCCTTCCTCCCCAGCCCGAACAACGTACGACGGGTGCTTCGCACGCAAGAAGCAGCTTAGGCGCCTTGCGGCGCTACGCACGATTTACGACGGGGATAACGTGGCGCTCGACAGACTTACCGTCTTTACCGGGAACGCCAATCCGAAGCTTGCCGAAGCCGTCGTCGGCCATTTGCGGCTGCCGCTCGGTCGCGCGAAAGTGGGCCAGTTCAGCGACGGCGAGGTGATGGTGGAGATCCTCGAGAACGTTCGAGGTCAGGACGTATTCGTGCTGCAGTCCTTGTGCGCGCCGACCAACGATCACCTGATGGAAATGCTGGTGATGGTCGATGCGCTGAAGCGTGCTTCGGCGGGGCGCGTCACGGCGGCAATCCCTTACATGGGATATGCGAGACAGGACAGGAGACCCGGTTCGGCGCGCGTGCCGATCACCGCGAAAGTCGTGGCGAACATGATGGCAAGCGCCGGCGTTGACCGTGTGCTGACGATGGATCTTCACTCGGAGCAGATCCAGGGTTTTTTCGACATTCCGGTCGACAACATTTACTCCGGGCCGATCATGCTCGGGGATGTGTGGAAACACGGCTACAAGGATCTCGTCGCAGTTTCGCCGGACGTCGGCGGTGTGTTGCGGGCACGGGCGCTCGCGAAGCGCCTCGATGCCGACCTCGCGATCATCGACAAGCGACGGCCCAAAGCCAATGTGGCGACCGTCATGAACATCATTGGAGAAGTCGAAGGCCGCACGTGCGTCATCATCGACGACATGGTCGACACCGCGAACACCTTGTGTGCCGGCGCGGCGGCACTGAAGGAGCACGGCGCAGAAAAAGTGGTTGCCTATTGCACGCACCCGGTGCTTTCGGGGCCGGCAGTCGAGCGCATCAACGCTTCGGTGCTCGACGAGCTCGTTGTCACCGATACGATTCCCTTGCGTGAAGACGCGCGTCAGTGCGCAAAAATCCGCGTGCTGACGGTTGCAAGCCTGATGGCGGAGACGATGCGGCGCATCAGTGAAGAGGCGTCCGTCAGCTCGCTTTTCGTTGAGTAAGACATTTCGGCGGCGATCTGAGCCCGCCACATTTTGTAGTTTCGTTGCAGGGGGAGTCTGGTCGCGGACACCCCGTTTACACTGGAGAATCAGATGAAAATCGAAGTAACAGCATTTCCCCGCACGCTGCAGGGCACGGGTGCGAGCCGCCGCCTGCGCGGGAGCGGCCGGGTCCCCGGTGTGATTTACGGGGCCAACCAGCCGGCAGCAACCGTGGAACTCGATCAGAACGCGCTGCTGCGGCATCTGAAGCTCGAAGCGTTCCATGCCTCGATTCTCGACATGAGCGTCGAAGGCAGCCGTGAGCGCGTGCTGCTGCGCGACTTCCAGATGCATCCGTGGAAGAAGCAGGTGCTGCACGTCGACTTCCAGCGCGTCGATCCGAAGAAAAAAATTCACATGCGCGTGCCGCTGCACTTCAAGAACGCGGAAATCTCACCCGGCGTAAAAACCGGCGGCGGTGTCGTCACCCACTCGATGAACGAGATCGAGATCCAGTGTCTGCCCGATCATTTGCCTGAGTACATCGAGGTGGATCTGATCGACGTGCAGTTGAACGACATCATTCACGTCAACGACCTGAAGCTTCCCGAAGGTGTCGAGCCGTTGATGAAAGCGAAGTCGGACAATCCCCCCGTGGCCTCGGTCCATCTGCCGAAGGTCGTGGCAGTGGAAGAGGATGCCGCGGCGCCGGTTACCGAGATCACAGGTCAGACGCCGGCCGAGGCTGCTGCGGCAGCCGAAGGCGACAAGAAAGACGGTGGAAAGGACAGCAAGAAGGAAGGCGGGAAGGACAGCAAGTAATCGCGCTCACCGACCGACGAAGGCCCGCCGGGTCCAGGACCTGGCGGGCTTTTTGTTTGTGCGGCAAGGCGCCTGCGGCCCACGTCTCTCGCGTTTAATGAATCAACGATGCAAAGCCCGTTGTCCCCAATTCAATGAAACTCGTCGTCGGCCTCGGCAATCCGGGTTCGAAATACGAAGCGACGCGGCACAATGCCGGCTTCTGGTGGCTCGACGCCGTCGCGCGCGCTTCGAAAGCCGAATTTCGGCGGGAGACGCGATTTTCCGGTGAGGTCGCGCGCGTGCCGGCGAGTGATCTGTGGCTCCTCAAGCCTTCGACGTTCATGAATGAATCCGGACGGGCAGTGGGTGCGTTCGCGACGTTCTACCGGATCGACGCCGCCGAGATTCTCGTCGCGCACGACGATCTCGATCTTCCGCCGGGGGGGGTGAAGCTCAAGTTTGGCGGCGGCCTCTCAGGGCACAACGGGCTGCGTGACATTGCCCCGGTTCTCGGCACCCAGGAGTTCTGGCGCCTGAGGATCGGCATCGGCCACCCGCGCGATCTAACTGCAAGTCAGCAGGAAGTCGTCGACTATGTGTTGCACGCTCCGCGTGCGGAGGAGCGTAAGTCGATCGACGGTGCACTCGATAAAGCTATGGAGATCTGGCCGCTCGTCACCGCGCACGACATGCAGGCCGCCATGCTCAAACTACATACAAAAAGTTAAGGAACCTCTGAATAAGTCCCGCGCGGGCGCGACGGAGCGCAAGCCGGGATGTAGTTCTAGAAGCGATCCCGAAGCAATATCGCGAATATTGCGAGGGGTTGCGACAACGAAATGCGCCCGGGGTGACTCCGTCCCTTCGGGTTGGGCCCAAAACGCGCGTCTGCTTCGTCGTGCGGCTTGCTAATATTCGCGATATTAGCTGCGCCACACTCCTTACATCCATCACGTTTTGGTCCCAACGCGCTCCACGTGGGACTTGTTCAGAGGTTCCAAAATGAGTCTCAAATGCGGCATCGTGGGGCTGCCGAACGTCGGCAAGTCGACGCTTTTCAATGCCCTGACCAAAGCGGGCATTGCGGCTGAAAACTATCCGTTCTGCACCATCGAACCGAACACCGGCATCGTCGAGGTTCCGGATCCGCGGCTCGACGCGCTTGCCGCACTGGTAAAGCCGGAGAAGGTGGTTCCCGCCGTCGTCGAGTTCGTCGACATCGCCGGCCTCGTTGCGGGCGCATCGAAAGGTGAGGGTCTCGGCAACCAGTTTCTCGCGACGATCCGGGAAACCGATGCAATCACTCACGTCGTACGCTGCTTCGAAGACCCGAACGTCATTCACGTCACCGGCAAGGTCGACCCGATCTCCGATATCGAGACGATCAATACCGAGCTCGCGCTCGCGGATCTCTCCACGGTCGAGCGGCAGCTCGCGCGCTATAGCAAGGTGGCGAAGTCCGGTGGCGACAAGGAAGCTCAGCGACTCGTCGCGGTACTCGAGAAATGCCTGCCCGTTCTCAACGAGGCGCGGCCGGTGCGCGCGCTGGCGCTCGACGATGCAGAAAGAACGATCCTTCGGAATCTTGCACTGCTCACCGCCAAGCCGGCGCTGTACGTGGCTAACGTAAAGGAAGATGGCTTCGATGCCAATCCTCACCTCGAAGCGGTGAGACGTCATGCGGCGAGCGAAGGTGCGCCGGTCGTCGCCGTGTGCGCCGCGGTCGAGGCGGAGATCGCCGACATGAGCGGGGACGACAAGGCGGTGTTTCTCGCCGATATGGGCATGACCGAACCCGGCCTCGACCGCGTCATCAGTGCGGGATACACGCTTCTCGGTCTTCAGACGTACTTCACTGCCGGGCCGAAGGAAGTGCGCGCGTGGACGGTGCGCCGGGGCTCAACCGCGCCTCAGGCGGCGGCTGTGATCCACACCGACTTTGAGCGCGGCTTCATTCGCGCAGAAGTGATTGCCTACGACGATTACGTGAAGCACAAAGGTGAGCAAGGCTCCAAGGAAGCGGGCCGCATGCGCCTAGAAGGGAAGGAGTACATCGTCAAGGACGGGGACGTCATCTTCTTCAGGTTCAACGTTTAAAACCACGGTGGTTTTCGGTATGCGCCGGCGGATTCCGCTCGCTATACTGGTGTGTCGCAAGAGCTGATCGATTTCGATGGGCGACACCGAACGAAACTTCCGAAACAGGGGTATGCAATGGGTCTACAAATCTCAAGACTGATGGCGCTCGTTCTGAGCGTTCTGTCGCTCGGACTCGCCGGCTGCGCGAGCATCGGCGGCTCGGGCGCCGGTGATGCGGACAGTGTCAACAACGCGCTTGCGACCGACGACGTGCGTTTCGTTCGCAATGCTATCCAGTCCGGCGCCCTGAAGCCTGACCAGAGGGTGTCTACCCCGGGCTATCCTGACGGTGCGCCGCTCTTGGCGATCGCTGCGCGTGCGGCGTCGCTGGAGGTCATGCGTTTTCTCATTTCCGCTGGTGCGGACCTGAACGCGCGCACCCCGGTCGGTGAGACGCCGCTCATGCTTGCCGCGTTCTTCTTCGATGAAACCCAGCAGAGCGTGGGCCGCGCGCATGAAAGGCATGAACAGGCAGTTCGCCTGCTCGTTTCATCGGGCGCAGAGGTTGATAACCTCCCGTACCACTACACTCCCCTCGCTTACGCGGCCTATCAAGGTCATGACCGCGTCGTGCGCTACCTCATCGAGCGTGGCGCCCAGGTCAATGCCAGCGCGGCCGACGGGGGCACCTACGTCAATACGCCGCTCATGATGGCGGCAATCCAGGGGCACGAGGGAATCGCCCGCGTTCTGCTGCGCGCCGGGGCGGACGCCGACATCCGCGTGTACGGTGGGCACACTGCCGCCGAGTTCGCTGCGAAGTACAACCACGCCGGGCTCGCGCAGCTGCTGCTGTGTGCTCAACGGCAGTATGGCGTCGGCGCCAGCGGGCCGCAGTGCCGGCAGTTGCTGGGTTACGATCCCGCGGAACGGCGGGGCGGAATCGATCGGGTGAGCCGCTAAAGTCTGCCGCGTCGTCGCTGAATAGCGTCGAGGCGCTCACCGAAAGTCAGGTCGCCTTACCTTGCTCTTCCCAGATCACGTCGGCGCCGCTCTTCGCCGCGCGTTCGAGCAGCTCGATCAGCGGAAACGCACGCTGGCTCAAGTTGACCTGCGTTTCCTCTTCGTCCGCTTTTCCATCAGATACTTTTCGGGGCTCGAGTCCGACGCCCTGCCGCAGGCGTTGCACCGCTGCCGGAATGTCCTGCGCGAGCATGGCACCCGGAACGTTCCCGCTTTGCCCCATCATTCGAAGAAGCTTATGCGCGACATCGCCGAACATCGTGAGCATTCCAACTTTCGAATCGAATCTGACCAGCATCGTGTGCAATCTCCTGAGTATCGTGTGGCTGTGGGCAAGTTACGCGCCGTATCGTCGATCTGCTTGCTGCGGCGCAGCGAAACGCAATGGAACTGTTTCGCTTTAAACAGTCTAAACTTGCTGGAGTACCACGCACGGGAGTGGCTCTATGACCGGCAGGCGGTGGCAGGACTCGGCTAACTTCATCCTTGGCTTGTGGATGTTCGCCTCTCCGTGGGTCCTGGGGTATGGCGGAAGCGCTGCAGTGAACGCGTACGTCATGGGCGCCGGCATCGTTGTATTCGCCCTGATCGCTGCCTATATGCCGAAAGCCTGGGAAGAGATCATCAACATGATGCTGGGCGTGTGGCTGGTCGTCTCGCCATTCGTGCTTGGTTTCTCCGCATCTACGGGAATCGCCCTTCATACGGTAGTTGTTGGCATTCTTGCCGCGGCGTTTGCCATCTGGGCGATGTCGAACGAGCAAAGCTTCTACAAGCGGTGGCGGAGCGGTCAGTCGGTCTGATCGCGCATCGGGCGGCGCTCGCCTGCATGCTTCGTCGCAAAGTTAAAACCTACTTTGCGCCGGAACGACTAATTTGAACTGAATCGCGAGCCAAGCCCGCCGATTCGAGCTTGAAACTGCTACGAAAAGTGTCGGGGCTAGCCGCCCTGCGAACGGAAGGAAACCCATGGTTTCCCTCCGTAGCCGCCTTTTTTGTTGAGCGTTAAGCCGGCTGCGCGCTCGGTTTCACACTGATGATGACGACGCCGGCGAGCACGAGCGCCGCCCCAGTCAACTGGATCCACGTAATCGGCTCTCCGAGAAATAGGTGGGCGAGGCCGATGGTCGCAAGCGGCCCCACGCAGGCAACGAGTGACGCCTGATTCGCGCCGATTCTCTTCAGCCCCTCCGCCATGAGCCATAGCGGGACGACGGTTGCGAACACAGCGAGTACGAGGACTAGACTGTAGACCTCCTGCGCCACTTCGAGTCGGCCGGGTCCATGCGTCCCCATGAAGGTGGCGATCACGAACACCGACGCGGCAACGGAAGCGTACGCGGTGAAGCGCATCGAACCGATCTTCTGGATCATCCGGGCGCCGGCAACGAGATACACCGCGTAACTCACCGCGCTTGCGAAAACCAGCGCCGCCCCCAGCAAAAGCGTCGTAAGCGGGCCTTGAAGCGCAGTTTCTGCATGGAACACGAGCACGATGCCGCTGTACGAGAGGCCGAGCGAGACGACGTGTTTCGCCGTGATCCGCTGCTTCAGATACAGCGCGCCGATGAGGAGCACCACGGTCGGATACAGGTAAAGGATCAGCCGTCCAAGGTTCGCCGAGATGTATTGCAGCCCCGCGAGATCGAGATAACTGCCGAGGTAATAACCGATGAAGCCGAGAAAGACGATGGCGCCCCAGTCGCGCCGGCCGAGCCGCACCGGTGGGCGGCCGGCCCACCACGCCATGAGAAGAAAGAAGGGCATCGCGAACAGCATGCGAAGTGCAAGGAGCGTCATGGTGTCGACGCTGTATGCATACGCAAGCTTGATGATGACCGGCTTGCCGGAGAATGCGATCGAGCCGGCGAGGGTGCACGCAACGCCGATGTAGGCACTGCGCGTTGCGGAAGACATCAGCGCCGGCGGCGTCCGCCGAGCAAAGACCCCATAACGCCCCTCACGATCTCGCGTCCGATACCGGAGCCGATTGCGCGCGCCGCACTCTTCGCTGCAGCTTCGATAGCGCCTTCGCGTCGCCCACCGCGGGGGCCGGTGCTTCCGCCGAGGAAATCGCTCAGAGCGCCCAGGAGGCCGCCCTTGGTCGATTGAGGCGCGGCACCTTCCGCGCCGCCGGCAAGCAGACCGTGGCGCTCGGCAATCTTCTCGTAAGCCGACTCGCGGTCCACCGCGGTGTCGTAAGTGCCAGCAACTTGCGAATTGCGCATCACCGCGGCGCGCTCCGGAGCTGTAACGGGTCCGAGGCGGCAGCCGGGCGGCAGTACAAAAGCGCGCTCGACTATGGAAGGGCGTCCTTTCTCATCGAGCAGCGAAACGAGTGCTTCGCCTACCGCAAGATCGGTGATTGCGGATTCGACATCGAGCTTCGGATTGGCGCGAAACGTCGTCGCTGCCGCCTTGACCGCCTTCTGGTCTCGCGGCGTGAAAGCCCGCAGAGCGTGCTGAACGCGGTTGCCGAGCTGCCCGAGGACGGTGTCGGGAATGTCGAGCGGGTTCTGAGTGACGAAATAGACGCCGACTCCCTTGGAGCGGATGAGGCGCACGACCTGCTCGATCTTGTCGAGCAGGGCTGTCGGAGCGTCGTCGAAGAGCAGGTGTGCTTCATCGAAAAAGAAAACGAGCTTCGGCTTCTCTGCGTCACCGACCTCCGGAAGCTGCTCGAAGAGCTCCGCAAGAAGCCACAGGAGAAGCGTCGCATAGAGCTTCGGCGCACTCATCAGCTTGTCGGCTGCGAGCACGTTCACCACGCCGCGTCCGCCTTCGCTTCGGATGAGGTCGTGAACGTTGAGCGCGGGCTCGCCGAAGAACCGGTCGCCGCCCTCGTGCTCGAGCGTCAACAGTCCGCGCTGAATCGCGCCAATCGAAGCATTGGCGATATTGCCGTAGCGCGTCGTATAGCTTTTCGCGTTTTCGGCGGCGTGGGTGAGCATCGCGCGCAGATCCTTCAGATCGAGGAGGAGGAGGCCCTCGTCGTCTGCGATCTTGAAAACCGCTGTAAGCACTCCGGCTTGGGTTTCGTTGAGGTTGAGAATGCGCGCGAGAAGAAGCGGGCCGATCTCGGACACGGTCGTTCTCACAGGATGGCCCTGCTCGCCGAACGGATCCCAGAAAACGACCGGGCACGCGCTGTACTCGAAGTTCTTCAGCTTGAGCGCTTCGACCCGCTCCTTGACCTTGCCTGAGGCCTCACCGGGCTGACTGATGCCGGCGAGATCACCTTTTACGTCCGCCATGAACACCGGTACGCCGATGCGGCTGAAGCTTTCCGCAAGGCGCTGCAGGGTTACGGTTTTGCCCGTACCCGTAGCGCCGGCGATGAGTCCGTGCCGGTTTGCGTACTGAGGAAGAAGTCCGAGGAGCTCGCGCGCTTTTGCTACGACAAGTCGGTCTGGCATCGCGGGGTGCGTTGGGGCCGTGTGATAAAATCGTTGTTATTTTAACGGCTTATTGCACGTTTCAATCCACATTTATGGCGGGTCACAGCAAGTGGGCGAACATCAAGCATCGCAAGGAGCGGCAGGACGCGAAGCGTGGCAAGGTTTTTACCCGCCTCATCAAGGAAATCACGGTCGCTGCACGCATGGGCGGCGGCGACACGAGCATGAATCCGCGCCTGCGACTCGCCGTCGACAAGGCGCAGGAATCGAATCTTCCCAAGGACACGATTGATCGCGCTATCAAGCGCGGCTCAGGCGGCCTCGAGGGCGTCAACTACGAAGAGGTTCGCTACGAAGGTTATGGCATCGGCGGCGCGGCGGTGATGGTCGATTGCATGACGGATAACAAGACGCGCACCGTCGCGGATGTGCGGCATGCTTTCACCAAGTACGGCGGCAATCTCGGAACCGATGGCTCGGTGTCGTTCCTGTTCAAGCACTGCGGGCAGATGATCTTCGCGCCGGGCACTAACGAAGACAAGCTCATGGAAGCGGCTCTCGAGGCTGGCGCCGACGATATCGTCACGAACGACGACGGCAGTCTCGAAGTCGTAACGAGTCCTTACGATCTGTCGCAGGTGCGCGACACCCTCCAAAAGGCGGGTTTCAAGGCCGAGCTCGCGGAAGTCACGATGAAACCTTCAACCGAAAGCGCGCTCGCGGGCGAAGATGCGGCACGGATGCAGAAGCTCCTGGATGCGATCGAGTCGATCGACGATGTGCAGGAGGTCTATACCAACGCGGTGATGGACACGTGACACGCATCCTGGGCATCGATCCAGGTTTACGCATTACCGGCTTCGGGGTTCTCGACAAGTCCGGCCAGACGCTGGCTTACGTGACGAGCGGCTGCATTAAAACCCCCGCTTCGGGCGATCTCTCCTCCCGCCTGAAAGCGATCCTCGATGGCCTCGCGGAAGTGATCGCTCAATGCCGGCCCCAACAGATCGCGATTGAGAAAGTTTTTGTTAACGTAAATCCGCAGTCGACGCTCCTCCTCGGCCAGGCGCGAGGAACGGCGATCTGCGCCGCGGTCATGCACGACCTCCCCGTCTCTGAATACACCGCGCTGCAGGTCAAACAGGCGGTCGTCGGTAACGGGCACGCCCGCAAGGAGCAGGTGCAGGAAATGGTGATGCGCCTGCTGAAGCTTGCAGGCTCTCCCAGTCCCGACGCTGCGGATGCGCTCGCCTGTGCGATCTGCCACGCGCATGGCGGCCAGCTCGGCGCAATGTCCACAGCCGGCTATCGCGTTCGCAAAGGGCGGCTCGTGTGATCGGGCGCCTTGCCGGCACGCTGGTCGCAAAGCATCCGCCCCAGATCGTGGTGGATGTGCGGGGTATCGGCTATGAGCTCGACGTCCCGATGAGCACGCTTTACCAGCTTCCGGCCACCGGCGCCGACGTCACCCTCCTCACGCACCTCATCATTCGCGAGGACGCGCATCAGCTCTATGGTTTCGCGACCGAGAGCGAGCGCACTCTCTTTCGCAAGCTTCTTAAAATATCCGGGGTCGGCGCCCGCATCGCACTCGCAGTGCTCTCCGGCATGAGCGTTGCGGACCTGCGTGAAGCTGTGAGCCGTCAGGAAACCGGACGGCTTACGCGCATTCCGGGGATTGGTAAGAAAACCGCGGAGCGCCTGCTGCTCGAATTGAAGGACAAGCTCGACGTCGCGGTAATCGCGGTTCGTGCGGAGGCGGATGGGGCGAGCAATGACATCGTCGATGCCTTGCTCTCACTGGGCTACAGCGACAAGGAGGCGCGTTTTGCAGTTACGAATCTGGAGAGCGGTCTCAGCGTGACCGAAGGCATTCGACACGCGCTCAAGGCGCTATCGAAAGCATGATCGACGCATGATCGAGACCGACCGCCTGATTTCCGCCGCGCCGACCTCCCCGCAGGAGGAGGCGATCGAGCGCGCGCTGCGTCCGAAAGCGCTCGAAGAATACATCGGTCAGGAAAAAACGCGCGGTCAGCTCGAAATCTTCATCGAGGCCGCCCGCAGGCGCGGCGAGTCACTCGATCACGTACTGCTCTTTGGTCCGCCAGGTCTCGGTAAGACTACGCTCGCGCACATCATCGCGCGTGAGATGGGTGTGAACCTCCGGCACACATCAGGACCGGTGCTCGAGCGCGCCGGCGATCTCGCGGCGATCCTCACCAACCTCGAGCCGCGCGACGTGCTTTTCATCGACGAGATCCACAGGCTTTCTCCCGTGGTCGAGGAGATTCTCTATCCGGCTCTCGAAGATTTTCAGATCGACATCATGATCGGTGAAGGGCCGGCCGCGCGGTCGGTCAAGCTCGATCTTCCGCCGTTCACCCTCGTGGGCGCCACGACGCGTGCCGGCATGCTCACCAATCCGCTTCGCGACCGCTTCGGGATCGTCGCGCGTCTCGAGTTCTATACCCACGATGAGCTGATGCGAATCGTGCAGCGCTCGGCCGGGCTTCTCGCTGTGGAAGTCGAGGCCGAGGGTGCGCGCGAGATCGCGAGCCGCTCGCGCGGCACGCCGCGCATCTCCAATCGATTGCTGCGGCGTGTGCGCGATTTCGCCGAAGTCAAAGCGGACGGTCGCATCACCAAAGACGTCGCAGACGCTGCACTGAAAATGCTCGACGTCGATCGCGCGGGTCTCGACGTGATGGACCGTAAGCTCCTGCAGGCCGTCATCGACAAGTTCGGCGGTGGACCTGTTGGCGTCGACAACCTTGCGGCCGCCATAAGCGAAGAGCGCGACACGATCGAAGACGTGATCGAGCCTTACCTCATCCAGCAGGGTTACCTGCAGCGCACACCGCGCGGCCGCGTTGCCACTGTCGCAGCATATCGGCACTTCGGTCTCACGCGGCCCGGGGACGCGAGCACGCCGGAGCTCTGGAGCGACGCCAGCTGATCCGCTCGAAAGCCGTAATGCGGTCTTCCGTGACACCTCCGTCCGCCAGCGAACCCTTCGTCTGGCCCATTCGCGTTTATTACGAGGATACGGACGCCGCCGGAGTCGTCTATTACGCCAACTATCTTAAATTCACCGAACGCGCGCGAACCGAATGGTTGCGCGCGCTCGGCTTCGAGCAAACGGACCTCGCGGCTGAGCACTCGGTTGCGTTCGTCGTGCGGTCGGTCGCGATCGATTATCTGAAGCCGGCGCGCTTCAACGACGGGTTGCAGGTGACTGTGGAACTCATTAAGGTTGGCGCCGGTCAGATCGATCTGGCTCAACGGGTGCTCCGTGGAGACGAACTGCTGGCCCGCGCAGCGGTCAACGTCGTGTGCGTGGGCCTGCCCGCGTTTCGGCCCGTCCGCATGCCGCAGCTGCTCGCAACAAGAATAAAGGCGCGACTTTGAATCCTACCGTTACACATGACCTTTCGATCATCAGTCTTGTCGCAAACGCGAGTGTGCTGGTGCAGCTTGTCATGGCAGCGCTTCTCCTCGCTTCACTGTTTTCCTGGTACTACATATTCATCAAGCGCTTTCAGCTGAAGCGGGCCACCGACCAGGCCGATGAATTCGAAAAGCAGTTCTGGGGCGGGGCCGAGCTCTCGGCGCTGTATCACCGCGCCAATGCATCGCGGAATGCGGGCACGCTCGAACGCATCTTCGAGGCGGGCTTTCGGGAATTCACGAAGCTCACCAAGCAGCCAGGCATGGACGTGGCAAGCGTCATGGATGGCTCGCGGCGCGCCATGCGCGCGACCTACCAGCGGGAGATGGACAATCTCGAATCGCATCTGTCGTTTCTGGCGTCAGTCGGATCTGTGAGTCCCTACGTCGGGCTGTTCGGGACGGTGTGGGGCATCATGAACGCATTCCGCGGTCTCGCGAATGTCGCGCAGGCGACTCTCGGTCATGTGGCGCCCGGCATTGCAGAAGCGTTGATCGCAACGGCCATGGGCCTTTTCGCGGCCATACCCGCAGTGGTCGCATACAACCGGTTTTCCGGTGACGTGAACCGGCTTGCTATCCGGTTCGATTCGTTCATGGAAGAATTCTCGAACATCCTGCAGCGTCAGATGCACTGATGCGCCACTGAACGCGGCACCGACATGATGCAAAACAAGCGGAACTCCCGGCGGCTGATGAACGAAATCAACGTCGTGCCCTATATCGACGTGATGCTGGTGCTGCTCGTGATCTTCATGGTCACCGCGCCGCTCATCAACCCGGGGCAGGTCGAGCTGCCGCAGATCGGCAAAACGTCGAACCCCCCTGTGCAGCCGATGGAGGTTTCCATCCAGAAAGACGGCTCGCTCTCATTGCGGGACCGCGCCGCGCGCAGCCCTGCCGACCGGCCGCTCTCACGCGCCGAGCTCATCAAGGAGATCAAGGCGAAGCAGACCCGTGCCGAAGATCAGGCGGTCGTCATTTCGGCTGACAAGGATGTGCGATATGAGTCGGTGCTCGAAGTCATGGACATGCTGCAGCAGAACCAGGTGAAGAAGGTGGGCCTCCTCGCCAAACCGCGGTCCCCGTGACTTACGACGACGATTACGTAACTGACAGAGAAAAGAAGATCTCACGTGCGCTCGCGATTGCGATGCACGTGGGTATGGTGCTGTTGTTCGTCTTCGGCGTCGCGTGGCAGAAGCGGCATTCGGAGCCCGCAGCGATCGTGGACCTCTGGAGCGGCTTCACGCCGACTCGGCCGGAACCGGCACCCCCTCCGAAGCCCGCGCCCCGAGTGGACGTGAAGCCGGAGCCCAAACCGGAGCCCAAAGTCGCCCCGCCGCCGAAGCCGGAAGTGAAGGCCCCGCCGAAAGCCGATATCGCGCTGCAGGAAAAGCGCGAGAAAGAGCGTAAGTTGAAAGATCAGCAGGAGCTCGACAAAAAGAAAGAGCTCGAGCAGGAAAAACGCAAGGCGGATGACCGGAAGAAGGCGCAGCAGGTCGAAGCGAAGAAAGCCGACGAGAAGGTAAAGCTGGAGAAGGACCGGTTAGCGCAGGAATCCCGGCTGGCGCAGGAAAAAGCCGAGATGACAGCAAAGATTGCAAAAGAGCAGGCTTCGGCGCAGTCGCGCCTGTTTGAGGAATATGTGCGCCAGATCAGCAACAAGATAAGACGCAACATCGTCGAGCCGCCGAACCTGCAGGGTAATCCGCAGGTCGAATTCGAAGTGAGGCTTCTCCCGGGCGGCGAGGTCATGGAAGGGAGCCTCCGAGTGCGTCGCAGCAGTGGCGTTCCCGCGTACGATCAGGCTGTGGAGCGCGCTATATTGAAGTCGTCACCGCTGCCGATTCCGCCGGACCCCGCGATGTTCAACATGTTTCGTGAGTTCAACCTGAGAATTAAACCCCGAGAATGAAATCAAACATATCTTCAGCGGTATCGGCGCGCGGCTTCTTCGCCGCCCTGGTGACGGCGTGTCTGATGGTCACCGCAGGCCCTTCGAATGCGGCGCTCACGATCGAGATCGTCGGCGCGGGTGCCAACCAGATCCCGATCGCGGTTGCGCCATTCCGTGCGGAAGCGGGTATTCCGCAGTCGCTGACGCCGATCGTCATCGCCGACCTCGCCCGCAGCGGTCTTTTCAAGACTGTAGACGCAGGCGGTATCACACCCGTTCCGTCCGAGCCGAACGAGATCAATTATGGGCAGTGGAAAGCGCGCGGCGCCGAAGCCCTCGTCATCGGGCACGTGACGCCACGGGGCGGTGAGTTCGAAGTGAGCTTCCGTTTGATGGACGTGGTGAAAGGCACTCAGCTCGCCGGGTATCTTTATCGAGTGAACGCGGGGCAGTTGAGGCTTACCGCGCACAAGATCGCCGATGCTATCTACGAGAAGCTCACCGGCGACCCCGGCGTGTTTGCGACGCGCATCACGTATGTGGTGAAGCGCGGCACGCGTTTCGAGCTGCAGGTGGCGGATGCCGATGGCTTCGGTGCGCAGACGGTGCTCGCGTCCGGCGAACCGATTATTTCCCCGTCGTGGTCGTCGGACGGCACGCGGATCGCTTACGTCTCCTTCGAGCGGCGGAAGCCCGTCGTATACGTGCAGTCGCTCACCACAGGTCAGCGCAAGGCAGTCGCGAATTTTTCCGGCAGTAACAGCGCGCCGGCGTGGTCACCAGACGGGAAGCGGCTGGCGGTAACGCTGACCAAAGACGGTGGGTCCCAGATCTATCTCATTTCCTCCGAAGGTAATGGCACCGCTACACGTATCACCAACAGTGCAGGCATCGATACCGAGCCCAATTTCTCACCCGACGGACAGTGGATCATCTTTACCTCCGATCGCGGCGGTGGCCCGCAGATCTATCGCATGCCGGCTGGTGGTGGGCAGGCACAGCGGCTCACTTTCGAAGGCAACTACAACGTCTCGCCGCGTTACAGCCCCGATGGGAAAAGCTTCACCTTCATACAGCGACACGGCACGCGCTTCAGTGTTGCCGTGCAGGATTTTGCATCGCGGCAGATGCAGTTGCTGACCGACGGCGCCGTGGACGAATCGCCGAGCTTCGCACCCAACGGGCGCATGATCCTCTACGCGAGTGAAACGAGGGGGCGTGGTATATTGGCCGCGGTG
>JBKJPI010000396.1:0-10968 GCA_046595235.1 Burkholderiales bacterium
GCACGGGGGCATGTGACCGGAACCCGTTCAGCCCCCCTACCGACTAGGGGAAATGCGAAAGCAGTAAGCGCTTCAGTCTGCCTTGATGCCCGCGTCGTTGCCCACAGCAAGCCAGCGTTTCTTCCACTGCTGCTTCGTTCCCCAGCGCTCGGGATCGGCTGGCCGATCGTAGTAATAGGTGATGTACGGCCGATAGACTTCGTACACCCGGCGAAGCTCGCCGACCGGCTCGTCGTGCGCATCGACCCGCAGGTTGATGTAGTGATAGATCCTGGTGCCGTAGGTGACGAGCGCGGCCGATAGCTGTCCGCCGTTCTGCCCGCCTGCATCCCGGCCGGCCTCGAGCGCACGAAGCAGACGCTCTTCGAGGGTGTCATTCTCCATCGATTTGTAGGTTTCGAACATCGCCGTGCACGTTTTCTCGGACGTGAGGTTGTTGCCCAACGCAACCAGGTTGGTCTCGATGTGCGCGCCGCACCACGTGTTGTTCTTCGCACCGGTGCGGGCGACGGCGTGTCCGTCAAGGTCGATCACTGCAAGCTGCCGGTGCTCGACGTTAGGGTCGCTTGCTTCGAGCTCTTTCAGAACTTTTGGGGCGGAGTAGCTCATCCGCAAAAGATCGGCGCCGAGCGAGCCCAGCCGCGGATCGGTGTACGCCATCGTGAGCACCACCCCGAAGTTCGGTGCGAAGTGACCGGTTCGGCCGCCGACAGCCGGTGACAGTGTCGCGACACCGACACCGAAGCGTCCTGTTTTAGTGCAGCGGGCAGCGAGTGCAAACGTCATGTCACGTCTCCTTCAGCTACTGCGGCTGTATCCTCGCGGCCGCGACGATGCGGGCGCACTTGTCCATGTCCTGCTTCATGAACTCCGTGAACTGTTCCGGCGTGCCCCCCGGCACATCCAGTCCGAGGTCGATCAGCTTCTTGCGCGTGGCCGGGTCCTTGATCGCTTTCTGGACTTCGACGTTCAGCTTCGTCACGAGATCGCGCGGGAGCTTCGACGGGCCCAGCAGGCCGACGTAGCCGCCGAAGTCGTAGCCGCGCACGCCGGATTCGTGCAGCGTGGGCACTCCGGGCAGCGTTTCATTGCGCCGTGCCGACGTGAGTGCAATGGCGCGCACTTTGTTCGCCCTGATGTACTGGAGCGCGTTCGGCACCGGCGTGAACGTAAAGGCGAGCTCGCCACTCAGCAAATCCACGGTCGCGGGCGCACCGCCTTTGTACGGCACATGAAGAAGATCTGTACCCGTCATTATGGCGAAGAGCTCGGACGAGAGGTGCTGCGTCGAACCCTGACCCGAGGAACCGTAAGCGAGCTTCCCGGGCATTACTTTCGCGAGCGCGATGAACTCCTTCGTCGTTCGTACGGGAAGGCTGGGGTGAACGATCAGCACGTTCGGCTGGTGCGCAATGAGCGCGATCGCGCTCAGGTCGCGGATCGGGTCGTAGGGCAGCTTCGCGATCAGGCTCGGCGCACCGGACAGGGACGCCTGCGCGCCGACGAGCAGCATGTGGCCATCCGGCGGCGCGTTTACGACAGCAGCGGTCGCGATCGTCGCCGAAGCGCCCGGCCGATTGTCCACGATGAAAGACTGCCGCATCGATTCGGTGAATGCCTGCGCCGTGATGCGGCCCACCGTATCGATGCTGCCGCCGGCGGGATAGCCGACGATCATTCGCACGACGCGCGTCGGGTAGGTCTGCGCTGAAGCCTGTGGAAGCGAAGCCGTAGCGAGCAGGACGCATAACAGGAGTCGTGTCATTTAAAAAGTATAACCAGTCGAGCTGCCGCGCGGAACTGCCTGCTAGGCTAGCTTCTCGTGTCAGGTAAGATTCAGACTGTTGCCGTAACTCATACCACATCGATGCCCGCGCCTGCTTCTTCCTCAGTAATGCCGTTACTGCCCATCACGATTCAGCCGGGAAATATTCATTACGCGCCCGGCGTGCGCGCGGGCCGCTGGGTGTTTGCCACGGGCCACAAGGGGCAGAACGATTTCGCGGGAGGCATGGCGCCGGAAGTTCTCGATTCATCCGCGCCGCGTCACGGCGCGCCCAGGAACCGCAAGGAAGCCCAGCGTATCTTTGCGAACTTCGACACCGTTCTGAAAGCAGGCGGCACCGATCGACAGCACGTCGTGCGCCTCGACCAGTACTACAGAAGCGCTCGTGTCGTCGATGCATATCACGACGTGCGGCGCGAATTCTTCGGCGGCCGAGTGCCCCCCAGCACGTCCAATCTTCACCAGAGGTTCCTGCTTACCGGCCAGGACATGGAAGTGCAGTTGATGGCCGCAGTCCCGGGCGCGAACTTCGAAGTCGAGCAGCATCGTCCGTCGAATCTGCCGGTGCACGCGACGTCGGCCTACAGTCCGGTACTCACGTGCGGCGACTACATATTTGTCGCCGGCCAGACCGCCGAAGCGCTGAAAACGGAAGAGGGGCCGATCGACCCCAGCGCGCGCATGCCCGCGGGGCATCTGTGGAAAGGCACGCCGATCAAGCTCGAGACGGAATTCATTATCGAGCGCAAGCTGAAACCCGCGCTTGCCACCGTTGCCAGCACACTCGACGACGTGGTGAAGGCGCAGGTCTACCTCCGTGACATCGACGACGTTCCGGCGTTCAACGAGGTGTGGGCCAGGCATTTCCCGAAGAATCCACCCGCAACGACCCTTATCACGACCGCGACCCCGGGCTTCATATGCGAGGTGGGCCGCATCGAGATCAATACCATCAGCGTGCGCGGCGGCGGCGCCACTAAAAAACAGGTCATCGATGCCGGGGTGCCGGTCGCATTCGAGGGCTATGTGCAGGCGATCCGGGCCGGCGACCTGCTTTTTCTAAGTGGCCTCATGGCGGTGGACGAGAATGGAGCCTTGGCCCGCGAAGTCCGCACCGATGCGAACAAGCCTTACTTCGGCACCCCGGTTCACCTCCAGATGAACCACCTGCTCGCGCAGGCGCAGCGGATTTGCGTCAAGGCCGGCACCACGCTCGCGAACATTGTTCGCGTGCAGCAGTTCCACACCGCTCTTGATGACTTCACCGGCGCGTCGCAGGTCTGGCAGCAGCATCTGCCCGATCAGCCGATTCCCTTCTCCGCCATCGAGGTGCCGACGCTGGCGGTGCCGGGGGCGGTGGTCTTGCTCGATCTTTGGGTCTATGTACCTTAAACAAGCAACAGGCTCTTAATCATGAAGGGAATACCGATGCCTTCGATCATTTTCGTCATCCTCGCGTGTGTGCTGGCTGCAGCCCCCGCGCCGACGCTGGCCCAGGCGCCGGACGCCGCCAAGTACCCTACTCAATCGGTGCGTTTCATCGTGCCCTATACCGCAGGCGGCGGCACTGATGTGGTGGTGCGCCTCGTTGCGAAACACATGGCCGAGACGTGGAATGTCCCGGTGCTCGTGGAGAATCGCGTGGGCGCGGGCGGCGTGGTCGGGTCGCAGTACGTAACGACCCAGAAGCCCGACGGCCGAACGTTTCTTGCGGTCGCCAGCGCATTCGGCGTGCGCGTCGCCATCGATCGCACGGTGCCGTTCGATGCGGTAAAGGATTTCTCGGGCGTCGGGCAGATGGCACGCTCGCCGAGCTTTCTGGTCGTGTCCACCTCGCACGGTTTCAAGTCGCTGAAGGACCTGATCGCATATTCGAAAGCGCAGCCGACGGGCGTCTTCTACAGCACGGCCGGCGTCGGCAGCACCGCTCACCTTCATGCGGCAGCGGTCGCGCATCTCGCGGGCTTCAAGGCCGAGCACGCGCCGCAGCGGGGTACGCCGGAAGCGGTCATCGAAGCGATGACGGCGCGCGTGCTGTACGCCTTCGCGCCGGGACCGAACGCAATCCCGCTTGCAAAAGCCGGTAAGCTGCAGATCCTGGCGACGACTTCTGCGGCTGGTGCGCAACTCATGCCCGGCGTGCAAACGATTGCGCAGGCAGGGCTGAATTACGAAGGCGATGACTGGTTCGGCGTTCTCGCCCCCGCCGGCACGCCACTCGCCATTCGCGAGCGCGTTTCGAAAGAGATGGCGCGCATACTCGCACTGCCGGAGCTTCGCGAGCGTCTGGCACCGCTCGGCGCGGAGCCGGTTTCGACCGGACCGGGCGAGTTCGAGACGATGGTACGCGAGTACATCGTTCGGGCACGCAAGCTCGGTGACGCGATCGGTATGAAAGTGGAGTAAGAAGCGATGGGTAACATCGAGCAACGCCTGGCGGCGATGGGCTTCGAGCTCCCGCCGGCTTTCGTCTTCCCGAAGAACAACCGCACCGGCTGCACGCAGAGTGGGACGCTGCTCTTACTGTCCGGCCACGGGCTCGACTTGCCGAAGCTGCCGGGCGTGCGGCAAACGGGGAAGCTCGGCGTGGACATCACGGTCGAGGAAGGTTACGCGACCGCGCGCGCGGTGGCGCTTACGATGCTTGCAACCATCAAGGCGCACTGCGGCGATCTCGACCGCGTGAAGCGCGTGCTGCGGCTCTTTGGAATGTGCAACTGCGCGCCGGATTTCGTGCAGCATCCTCAGGTCATCGACGGCGCTTCCGATCTTTTCTTCGAGCTCTGGGGGCCCGAGCTCGGCAAGCATGCGCGCTCAGCAGTCGGACACGTGTCTTTGCCACGGGGCATCGCGGTTGAGATCAACGGCGAATTCGAGCTGCGCGCCTGACCGCTTCGGCCTGCCGCAGGCTGTCGACGCCGAACGCGCGTCGGCCCTCTCGGTCATTTCCGCGCATTCCCACGCGCGAGCCAGTCATCCTCACGGCCATACTCGTCGGGGTTCGCCGGACGGCCGTAGTAGAAAGAAATTAGGGGCTTCATCGAATCGTAGAGCCGCCGCAACTCGCCCACGGGCTCGGCATGCTGGTCGACCCGTAGATCGCAATACGGATAGATCTCGCGGTGATACGAGAGCAGCGCCGACGAGTGCTGTCCGCCGTTCTGACCGCCGGCGTCGCGTCCCGCGGCAAGCGCCGTCAGCAGCCTGTCTTCGAGCTCGAGCCGCTCGCCGGCGTCCCACGCTTCGCCCATGGCGCTGACCGTGCGCTCGCTCGTGAGATTGTTGCCCATCGCGACCAGATTGGGCCGCACCAGTGCACCGGACCAGTTCGTGTTGCGCGCGCCCGTGCGCGCAACGGCGTTGCCGTCACGGTCGATCACGCAGACCTGACGCATCTCGATGTGCGGGTCACTCGCGGCGATCTCGTCCAGCACACGCTGCGCCGAGTATCCGAGCTTGAGGAGGTTGATCCCGAGCGGACCCAGCCGCGGATCGGTGCGTGCCATGGTCACGGTCAGGCCGACGCCGGGCGCGATGAATGGGCAGCGGGATCCGACGCCCATCGGGCGCGTGGTGATCGCGACGCCGAAGCGTCCGGTTTGCGCACAGCGGGCTGCGATCTGAAAAGTCACGTGCTCATCTCCTGTTCAATTGCGCGCGAGCGCACGGTAACCTTGCCTTAGGTTGATGGAGATATCAATGGCTAAACCCAAAGAAGAAGCGCTCGGCGATCTCGCTGCGCTCGAGCGGGCGATAGACAACAGCGCTTTCGATGCAGTCATCGCCGTGTCACCCGAGAATGTGCGTTACGCGGGGGACGTTCACATCGCCACCCAGCGCAGCATTCGCGATCGCCTGGCATTCGTCGTATGGCCTAAAGGACGCGCGCCGCTGCTTCTGGTGTGTCGCATCGAGGCTGCCTACGTCGAGGCGAAAAGCTGGATCGGCGAAGTGCGCACGTACCGGGAGTTCGTCGAGGACCCCATGGCGGCACTCGCCGAAATCCTGCGCGAGCTCGGAATCGATTCGGGCACGGTCGCGATCGAGACCGAGTATCTCGCAGCGAAGTATTACCTCGAGCTGGTTCGGCAATGTCCGAAGCTTGATCTGAGTCCCGCGGAGCCGCTGTTCGCGCGCGTTCGCATGTTCAAGACGCCACGGGAAAAAGAGCTGATCATCCAGGCGTTTCACGCGACCGAAAAAGCTTTTCTCACGGCTTTTTCCCAATCGCGCGCCGGCGAGACCGAGAAAGCGGTTGCCATTCGCTTCGCCGATGCGATGCTCAAGGAAGGTGCGGACCAGGTCACGTCGAACTATTGCAACGCGGGCGCCAACACGGGTTACCCGCACATGGTGGCCTCGTCCTATCAGATGCAGGGCGGGGACATTCTCAAAGGCGATGCGGGCGGGATGTTCCGGCAGTACTTTTCGAATGTCGGGCGCACCGCAAAGATAGGGGAGCCGACGGCGGAGGATCGCTCCATCTGGCAGCGGCTGCGCGAAGTTCATCACACCGTGATCGACGCCTGCCGTCCCGGCAAAACCGGGGCCGAGTTGTTTTTACTCGCGAAGAGCACGCAGGAGCGCCTGGGTCTCGATTTCACGTACGCGCATAACGGACACTCGCTCGGGCTCAACATTCACGAGCACCCGATCATGGGGCCCCGCGAAGACATCGCGTACGCGCCCGGCATGATCACGACGGTGGAAACACGCGCCCGCATCCCCGGACGCCTCGGCTATCACATGGAAGACATCGTCGAGATCACCGAAGGCGCACCGATCTGGCACGCACGCTATTTCCTCAACGAAGCGCTGCTCGTCGTCGGATAAGGTTACTGATCCGGCTTCACACCCGAGGCGCGGACGATGCTGCCCATGCGCTCGTACTCCTGGCGAAAGAAAACAGCGAACTCTTCCGGTGTCATCGGCTGCACGATGGCCCCGTCGTCCGTCAGCCTGCGACGCGTCTCCGGATCGTTCAATGCCGCATTCACCGCCGCGTTGAGCCTCACGACGATCTCACGCGGGGTCTTCGGCGGCGCGTGCAGCGAATACCAGGTCGTCATGTCGTAACCCTTCACCGTCTCACCCACCGCGGGGACATCCGGCAGCGCAGACGAGCGGCGGGCCGCCGCGATGCCGAGGGGGCGCAAGCGACCGGCCCTGATGTGCGGCGCAACCGATGGGATGGTGGCAAACATCGACATCACGTGGCCGCCTAGGAGATCCACGATCGCCGGCGCGCCGCTGCGATACGGAACGTGTGTGAGCTTGATGCCTGCCATCTGCTGCAGCACCACGCCGTTCAGGTGTTGCGACGATCCGGCGCCGGAGGAGGCATACGTCAGCTCGCCGGGACGCGCTTTGGCGAGCGCGATGTACTCCTTCACGGACTTTGCGGGCACGGAGGGATGAACTGTGAAGACGTTCGGCACGAGCGTGAGCAGGGCTATGTGCGAAAGCTCGCGAGGCTCATACGGAAGCTTCGTGAAGAGATGCGCGTTGAGGATGTGGCTCGACAAGCCGCCAAGATGCACGATGTAACCGTCGGGCGCGGCCTTCGCGCCCGCATCGACGCCGATGATGCCCGAGGCGCCGCCGCGGTTGTCGATCACAATCTGCGTGCCGAGGATCTCGCTGATTTTCGGCCCGAGCACGCGCGAGACGATGTCGGCCGCGCCGCCCGCGGCGAAAGGGACGATCCAGCGGATCGGCTTCACCGGCTTCCAGTCGCTCTGCGCCCAGGCAGCAGGTGCGCTCGCTGCAAGAAGCAGCATGGAGGCTACGAATAGCGGTTTTCCTGACATTCGTCGCGGGCAGCACTCACGACTCGGCTCTCGTGCGTTCAATCCGCTTTGATGCCGGCATCCTTCACGACTTTGTACCATTTCGCAAAATCTTCCTTGATGTAGGCGCCGAAGTCGGCGGGTGAGCTGCCGATGGTGTCCGCGCCAAGCTCGGCGAAGCGGGCTTTCACTGCCGCCTGATTGACGGTCTTCACCGCGGCCGCACTCACGCGATCGATGACGTCTTTGGGCGTTCCCGCCGGCGCGAGCAGGCCGGTAGCGGTCGTCGCATCAAAGTCTTTGAGCCCCGCTTCTGCGAGCGTCGGCACCTCAGGCAACTGCGCCGAGCGCTTGTGGGTCGTCACCGCGATCGCACGGATCCTGCCGCTCTTTATATAGCCCATCGATGCGGTCAACTGGTCCACGTGCGAATCGACCTGTCCGCCGAGCAGATCGATCAGCGCCGGGCCGCTGCCTTTATACGGTATCGAAGCCATCTTGGTGCCGACCTGCATCTGAATCAGCTCCCCGACGAGATGGTTGGAGGTGCCGACACCCGCGTTAGCGAGCGTCATGCTGCGGGGATTCGCTTTGACGATGGCAACGAACTCCCTGAAAGTCTTCGCCGGAACCGACGGATGAATGACCAGCACGAAGGGCACACTCGTCAGCATCGAGATCGCAGTGAAGTCGCGCACCGGATGATAGAGCGGCTTCGCGAATACGCTCGGCGCAACGCTGTATACGCTGTTGGACGCCATCAGCAGCGTGTACCCATCGGCAGGCGCCTTGGCGACCACCTCCGCACCGATCATGCCCCCGGCGCCGGCACGGTTATCGACGATGACGGACTGGCCCAGGAGCTCTCTCATACCCGGCGCGATCGCGCGTGCATTGATGTCGACGTTGCCGCCCGGAGAAAACGGCACGACGATGCGGATCGGTTTGCTCGGATAACCCTGAGCGGATACGCCGGTGCAGGCCGCGAGCATCAATGAGACGTACGCAAATCGAGAGGTTGTCTTCAAGATTTTCCTTTTTGCGAAGTGTCTTTGACCGATGCGAGCTACTGCGGCAGCTCGAACGGGGTGTCGATGAAAACCTGGTAGCTCTGGCTTTTCGGTTTTTCGAGATCGGCTGCGTTCACATACAGGATGGACGACTCGCCGAGCAGCGAGCGCGGCAGGATCATCAGACGCACGAATGCGGAAGCCTCGGTTGCCGAAGCCGTCGCGAATACCGGATCCGGCCCCGCTTCGAACCACGCTTCCAGCGGTCCGAAACTATGCTGGGCGCCCTTGGTCTCGATCTCGATCGAACCGGCGAGCAGGCAGCGGATACCGCCGCCTTGATGCGTATGAAGATAGGCCACGCCGCCGGGCGGAAAGTCGACGCGGTCACAGCGCAGGAGATAAGTCTTGCCGCTGTCGAGCGAGAGCGGCGCGGTGAGGAGAGACTTCGTGGACACACCGGGCGCGGGCTCCGCGGAAGGTGCCGTGCCGGCTACGGCCAGCTCCCATCGCAGCGCTAGCGTGGGTGAGCTGCCGGCAGACATCTCGGCGGCTTCATGCACGCAGCAGGCTGTGTTGGCGGCGAAATCCGTCTCCAACGATTCGCTGCGCAGTTGCAGGCTGCCGGTGACGATGTAGATCCCAGTAACGCTGGTTTCGTCACGCCCGACCGGCATGCGCGCGCCGGGCTCGAGCTCGTCTTTGTAAAGCCGCAGCTCATGAGTCATACGGGGGTCTACCATACGATCGCATAGGCTTCACGTCGGGGGTCCGCCCCCGCGTGCAGCCAGCCCGTATCCGGATCGCGCATCACCGCGCATACGGCGCCGGCCGCGGGCGCTACATCCGACCACAGCTCGACCGGATGGCCCATAGACGACAGCGCATCTATGGTCGATCGCGGGAAACGGCCTTCGAGATTGAAGTTGCCGATCGCGAAAGGCGAGAACGAATTGGGAAACGTGAACGTGCCGAAGCGCGGCTGCTCGATCGCCTGCTGCACCGCCATGCCGAATTCGGTGACATTCAGAAAAACCTGCAGCATGGCCTGCATCTGCACGTCGCCGCCCGGAGTTCCCCATCCCATATAAATCTCGCCATCGCGCAGCGCGAGCGCGGGCGAAGGCGTCAGCCGCGGGCGCTTGCCCGGCTTTACTTCTGCGGGATGGCCGGGCTCGAGACGTGATTGCGCACCGCGCGAAGAAACGGTGCCGCCGAGCCCCGGTATGACGACGGTGTCGCGCGCATTGTCCGATAGCGTCGCCGAATAGCAGTTACCTTCGCCATCGACGACACAACAATAGATCGTATCGGGTGCGGCGCCTTTCTCCAGCCGCGGCAAGCGGCTCAAGTCGGGGATAAAAGGATCGCGCGTCGCACCTGCAGGTTTGCCCGCCGAAGGCATCTCTCCGAATGCCTTGTCGCGTTGTATACGCGCTCGCTGCTTCGCTGCGTAGTCGTTCGCCAGCAACCCCGCGACCGGGACTTCGACAAAGCGCGGGTCGCCCACGTACGCTTCACGATCCGCGAATGCGAGGTTGAACGCCTCGGCAACATGATGCACGTATGCGGGAGTGTTGTGCCCGAGCGCCTTCAGGTCCACACCCTCCAGAATCTTCATTGCCTCGAGAAGCGATACGCCCTGGCACCAGACATCGCAGCTGTGCACCTCGTATCCCTTGTAGTCGCAATGAATGCTCGGCTCCACCGGCGCTTCGAAGCCTGCAAGGTCTTCCTTCGTGACGAAACCGCCCTGCTCGCGGTGAAAGCCGGCAATCGCGTCAGCGATCGGACCTTTGTAATAGTAGTCGTGGGCCGCGCGCAACTTAGCCAGGCGATCGCCGCGTGACTGCCGTTCGGCGTCCATCATTCCCCCAATCGATTGCGCAAGTCTTTCCTGCCTGAAAATGTCTCCCACCCGCGGCGGCTCACCACCGGGCAGATACAGATCCGCGCTCGAAGGCCAGCGGCGATACTTCTCGTGGAACTTCTCGAAGTGCCGCACGAACACGGGATAGGCGGCGAAGCCGTCGCGTGCGAGCTCGTAGGCGGGCGTCGCCGCTTCCTCGAACGAAATGGTTCCGAAGCGGCTCAGCGCGACGATGTGCGTCGCAGGCGCCGCGGGCATCACGGTACGCAAGAGACCGTTCGGTATCGCCCCATTGCCTTCAGCGCGAAGGCGCTCGACGTCGGTGCCCGCGGGCCAGTAGCCGAGCCCGGCGATGCTACCTTCCGCTCTTTCTTTTGGTAGATGAGCGTGGGCGTGACGGCCGCGATGGCGCTCGCCGTTGTCCAGCCGGACATCGTCAGCTTCTCCGGGGTCGCGCCCACGCTCATCTACCGGAAGAAAGAGCGGAAGGTGCAGAGCATCGCGGGGCTCGGC
>JBKJPI010000447.1:0-2864 GCA_046595235.1 Burkholderiales bacterium
GTTGCTGTCGAGATCGAGCCGCTGCGCCCGATTCTTTCGGTGACCGAGACACCGGGTGAGTTCGCGCCGGGGCGCGATACCGAGCCCGTCGTGATCCGTAAGAAATACGGTGACCTCGAAGGCGCGTTTCGCGCAGCGCACGCGGGGATCGTGCTCGATCTTTCGATCGGCAGGCATTCAGGGGTGCCGATGGAAACACGGGGTGCGATCGCGCGTTACGACGCGATGCGCGATGTTCTCGAGATGTACGGTGCGACCAAGCGGCCGCACCCGAATCGTGAGTGGGTCGCACAGATGCTCGGGCGCAGCCCGTCTTCGGTACATCTTTACGAGTGTCACATCGGCGGTGGCTTCGGCGTGCGCGGCGAGCTTTATCCGGAAGATATTCTCGTCTGCGCAGCGGCGTTGCGGCTGGGCCGCCCCGTCAAATGGATCGAGGACCGGCGCGAGCACCTGATGGCGTGCAATCACGCGCGCGATCAGCGGCATCGCGTTCGCGTGGCGATCGATGCCGAGGGCCGGATCCTTGCCTTCGACGACGAGTTTTTCCACGACCAGGGCGGCTACGTGCGCACCCACGGCGCGCGCGTGCCGGAAGGGACTGCGAGAATGTTGCCCGGTCCGTATCACATGCCGGCGTACAAGGTCACCGGTCATTTTCGTCTGACCAACAAGACGCCTGCTGCGACGTATCGATCGCCGGGCCGCTTCGAAACGACGTTCGTGCACGAGCGCCTGATGGATGCGATCGCCGACAAGCTCGGCATCGATCGCCTCGAAGCGCGGCGGCGCAACCTGATCCCGAAAGTGCAGATGCCGTATTCACGCCCGGTCGGCAGCGGCGGTGCAGCGGTGATCCTCGACTCCGGGGACTACGAAGGTCATCTGGCAAAGGTATTGGCGCGCATCGGCTGGGACAAGCTTCAGCTGGATCTGAAACAGCGCCGGGCCGCGGGTGAGGCGGTCGGCGCCGGCATCGCGTATTTCCTCGAACGCGGCGGCCAGGGCCCGGTCGACGGCGTGCGCATCGCGGTCGACGCGACGGGCACCGTAGAAGTCATCACCGGATCTGCATCGGTCGGGCAGGGCATGGAGACGGTGATCGCGCAGATTTGCGCCGATGCGCTCGGCGTCGATTATCGAAGCGTGCGGGTGGTGCATGGCCGCACCGACCGTATCGACTTCGGCGTCGGCGCGCACGCTGCGCGCGTCACGATCATGACCGGCTCGGCGACGCACATCGCCGCGCTGAAGGTGCGGGCAAAAGCGCTCGAGGTCGCCGCCGCCGATTTCCTGGAAGCACCGGTCGAAGCGCTCGATATCGTGGATGGCCGCATCGTGCGTATGGACCGGCCTGACGCACCCTCAGTTACGCTCGCCCAGGTAGCGAAGGAGCTCGCGCCCGCGGCGGCGGTCGCAAAGGGCCGCGAGCCCGGCCTCACCGCGGACGGCGTCTTCGAATGCGAACACGAGACGTATCCCTACGGCGCGCACGTCGCGGTGGTCAACGTCGATCGCGAGACCGGCGGTGTCAAAATCGAGCGCTACCTTGCTTCCTACGACATCGGCGTCGCGGTCAACCCGATGCTCGTCGAGGGGCAGATCGTCGGCAGCATGGTGCAGGGACTCGGCGGTGCGTTGCTCGAAGAGTTCATCTACGATGAGGATGGATCACCGCTCTCTGTAACATTCGCCGATTACATGCTCCCGACTTTGCAGGACGTTCCTGACGTTGATGTGCTGCTGACCCAGGATGAACCCAGCCCGCTCAATCCGCTGGGTCTCAAGGCGGGCGGCGAGAGCGGCATCACTGCGGTCGGTGCGGTGATCGCGTCGGCGATCGAAGACGCGATCGGGATGCCCGGCGTGATCACACGGCTTCCGGTGACGCCGCAGCGGCTGAAAGAGATATTGAATCGCGCGCGCTGAAGCGCTCTACGGGAACAGGGAAGCACGCGCATGAAAAAGTGTCTTCGAACGATCATGGTGATGTCTGCTGCACTTTTCGGGGCTGCGGACGGCGCGTATGCGCAGAGCTATCCCACCAGGGCGATACGCATGATCGTGCCCTTTGCTCCGGGCGGTGGTTCCGACGTCACGGCGCGGATTCTCAGCGCAAAGCTCACGGAGCGCTTGAAACAGCCGGTGCTCGTCGACAACCGCACAGGGGCCGGTGGCGCAATCGGCACCGAAGCCGCGGCGAAAGCCGCGCCCGACGGTTATACGGTGCTGCTCGGCTCGATGTCGGAGCTTGCGTTGTACCCAGCTGTGGCGCAGAAAGTGCCGTATGACACCGTGCGCGATTTCGTGCCGGTCGCGCTGGCCGGTGATATTCCCTTTCTGCTGGTCACGAATCCGTCACTGCCCGTTCGCACCACGAGAGAGCTGATCGCGCTCGCAAAGGCGCGCCCCGGCGAGATTAACTACGGCTCGGCCGGAGAAGGCTCCACGTCGCATATGACGATGGCGATGTTCGGATCGCTAACCGGCACCAAGCTCGTTCACATCCCCTATAAGGGCAGCGCACCCGCCACCACGGACCTCGTCGCCGGGCATTTGCAGGCGATGATGGGCACCCTGCCTGCGGCGTTGCCATTCGCGAGGAGCGGCCGGCTGAGAGTGCTTGCAGTGTCGAGCGCGAAACGCTGGCCGAGCGTGCCGGAATATCCGACGGTTGCCGAGTCCGGCGTACCGGGTTACGAAGTCATTCTCTGGACGGGCGTGCTCGCGCCCGCGGCCACTCCAAAAGACATCGTGACGCTGCTTACACGCGAGATCGCGAACGTCCTGACCCTGCCCGACGTAAAGGAAAGCTTTGCAAGACAGGGCGCCCAGATCCACTTCGCCGACCCGGATCAGTTCGC
>JBKJPI010000692.1:0-2622 GCA_046595235.1 Burkholderiales bacterium
GTTCGACACTGCAGCAGGCGGCGCTGAAGCTACGGGATCGGCTGTAGAAGGCACAGGTGGCGACACCGGGGTGGAATCCGCGGCAGTCGACACCGGGGTCTCGGTTTGAGGCGGCGAATTGAAACCGAACTCATACGCTGCAAGTGCCGCGATGATGATCAGGATGACGCCCGAATACAGCGGCCAGTTGGACTTTTCGCCCGTCGGCATCACGGCCTCGGTCTGATGAGGTGCTTCCTGGACGACTTTCGGCTGCGGCATCTCGTGTTCGATTCGGCGCAGCAGCGGTTGGGGGTCGATCCCCAGCAGCTTCGCGTAGTTTCGAAGAAAACCGCGAACGAAAACGCGCCCGGGCAACCTTTCGTAGGCGCCTTCCTCGAGCGCTTCGACCTGCGCCGGCGTCAACTTCAAGTGGCGTGCGACGTCGGCCACGCTCAGGTTCATCTCTTCGCGCGCAGCGGCGAGCGAAGCGCCTGCCGAGCTTGCGTCGCTTTTAGCGTAATAGCTCTGACTCATTCGTCTATACCCGCGACTAGCGCCCTCGCTTCCTTCGAATCCGGGAACTGCCGGCGCAGTTGCTGACCGTAACTTGCTTCCGCGTTACGGTCACCGAGCTTACGCTCGGTACGCAACGCGAGCCACAACACTTCCGCGGATGGCTGGGTGAGGTGCTCGAGGCGCACGAGATAATCTTTTGCGCGCGTATAACGGCCGCGGCCGTATTCGATATCGGCGAGCTGATAAAGCGTCTGCGTCTGATTGGGCGCCACTTTGAGCGCACGCATGAAGTAATCCTCTGCGCCCGCGATGTCCCCGCGCCTGCGAGAGCACAAACCCGCATTCATGTAGGAACGCTCACGATTTTCGTAAAGCGGATTATTGAGCGCTGCCAGAAAATACTTTATGGCTTCGCCTTCACGCTTGCGGTCGCAGAGAAAGCGGCCGTAGTTATTGTTGGCGTCGGAATCCACGGGGTTGATGCGCAAGGCATGCTCGAAATTCTGCTGCGCGAGCCGGTCTTCCCTGAGCTCAGCATAAATCAGCCCTGCGACGTTATAGGCGGGGCCATAGGCAGGTTCCGCGCGTATCGCCTGACTGACCTCCTGCAGCGCGATCGACATATTGCGAAGCTCGAAGTAGCCGGCCGCAAGTTCGGTGTGGACACGTGCGCGCGTTCGCATCGTATCCTCCTCGCCGGAGACGTTCGGCCGTACCGTCGGCTGTTGAAACGGAGAAGGCGGCGGCCCGACACAGCCGCCGAGCGCGACAATTACAATAACGCTGTGGACTCGCATTCTCACCGGGCCGGCTCCAGAGGCTGCGCCCGCGAGCCGCTCCCTTCTTCGCCACGTCGCGCGCGCCGCTCGGCGCGACGCGTCCTGTCCTGCACTTCTCCAGCAAGCTGACCGCACGCCGCGTCGATATCATCGCCGCGCGTTCTGCGAATCGTCGTCGTGATCTCTGCGCCCAGCAAAACGTCCCTGAAGCGCTCGACGGCGTCGGGACTCGAGCGCGCATAGCCGGAGCCTTCAAATGGATTGAACGGAATCAGGTTGATCTTGCAGGGCACGTCGGCCACAACAGATGCGAGCTGCCGCGCCTGCGCACGCGAGTCGTTGATGCCGGCGAGCAACACATATTCGAACATGATGAAATCACGCGGCGCCTTTTCGCTGTAGCGCACGCAGGCGGCAAGGAGCTCCCGGATCGGATACTTCCTGTTGATCGGCACCAGCTGATTGCGGAGCTCATCGTTCGGCGCATGCAGCGATACCGCGAGCGCGACCGGAAGCGTGTCGCGCAGACGATCCATCGCGGGCACGAGGCCGGACGTAGACAGCGTGACCCGCCGGCGCGATAGCCCGTAAGCAGCATCGTCCAGCATGAGACGCATTGCCGCGACGACGTTATCGAAGTTCGCGAGCGGCTCCCCCATACCCATCATCACCACGTTAGTGATCGGACGCTGGGGCGCTTTTCGCGGCAGATCCTCGCAATCATCGTTAACTCCCGGCGCCGAATCTTCGCATCCGTCATGAGTGCGGGCGCTACGGCCGAGCGCGCGGTTGGCGAGCCAGAGCTGACCGATGATCTCGGCAACGCCGAGGTTGCGGTTGAATCCCTGCCGCCCGGTCGAGCAGAAGGAGCACTCGAGCGCGCATCCCGCCTGTGACGAGATGCATAGCGTGCCGCGGCGCGCCTCCGGAATGAAGACGGTTTCGATCGCGTTGCCGGTGCCCACATCGAGAAGCCACTTCCGGGTACCGTCTGCGGCGGTCGTGTCGCGCCGCACGGCCGGACCTTCAATCAAAGCAGTTTCGGCGAGTTGCGCCCTCAGCGCCTTCCCGATATCGGTCATGGCGTCGAAATCGTCAGCGCCGGCATGGTGTATCCAGCGCATGAGTTGCTTCGCGCGATACGGCTTCTGGCCAAGCGCGACGCAGTAAGCCTCAAGCTCAACAGGCGTCAGGCCGAGAAGATTGACCATAAGGGGAAAAGCCGGCGTCAGCGGGCGCAGATGTCCAGCGTCGGGAAAAAGTAAGCAATCTCGATCGCGGCGTTCTCGGCTGAATCCGAGCCGTGCACCGCGTTCGCATCGATGCTTTGAGCGAAATCCGCGCG
>JBKJPI010000035.1:0-3608 GCA_046595235.1 Burkholderiales bacterium
GCACGTCGGCGGCGGCCAGCGCTTTCACGATCTCGCGGTTGAGTCTGTCAACGACATCCTTCGGCGTTGCGGCGGGCACGACGAACATGCCCCACAGAATGTGCTCGTAGCCGGAAACACCTGCCTCCGCGATCGTCGGCACGTCGGGCACAGCCGGCGCACGTTTCGCCCCCCCAACCCCCCGCGGCCGCACCCTGCCCGCCTTGATGAACGGCAGTCCAGATGGAAGGCCGGGAAAGTACATCGCAATCTGGCCCGACGCCACATCCCCGAGTGCCTGCGGTCCGCCCTTGTACGCGACGTGCACCATCTTGAGCCCCGTCAGATAGGACAGCAGCTCCGCGGCGAGATGGTCCGAGTTGCCGTGACCGGTGGAGGAAAAATTGAGCGCGCCCGGCCGCGCACGCGCGAATGCGACGAGCTCCTTCACCGATTTCGGCGGGAGTGACGGATGCGTCACGAGAACGTGCGGCGTTGCGCTCGCGTGGGACACGGGGGCGAAATCACGCACGGCGTTGAAGTTGAGCTTTACGTACGCCGTCGCGCCCGTCGCGAGACCCGCATTCGCAAAGAGCACGCTGTAGCCGTCGGGCGCAGACTTCGCAACGATCTCCGCCGCAATGTTTGCGCCGGCGCCCGGCCGGTTATCGACCACCACCGGCTGCGCGAGGCCTTCACTGAGCTTGGACGCCAGCACGCGTGCGACGAGATCCGTGGTGCTGCCGGGAGAAAAGCCGACCAGAATCCGCACCGGCTTCGCGGGGTAACCTTGCGTCCATGCGGGCATCGCCCCGACTGCGAGCGCGCCGAACATGATAATGCGCGCGGTGCTCTTCATCATGGCGCCTCCTGTTTTTGATCGTTTTATGAGAACCTCGGGTGCACTATATCCCGGCGCTGTGCGAAACAGTCAGAGGAAAAAGCGGAGGCGGTCGATGCATACAGAAGTAAGAGACCCGACGTTTGGGGACGTGGTCGGCGCGGACGTTCGTGTCGAACAGGTGGCGACGGGCTTCGGCTTCACCGAAGGTCCGGTGTGGGATAAGGCGCGCAGACAGGTGATCTGGAGCGACATGAACCACGATCACATGCGCTCGTGGAGCGTTGAGCGCGGCGTGCAGACGTATCGCAAGCCGAGTAACCGCGCGAACGGCAACGCTTTCGATCTGCAGGGACGTCTCGTGAGTTGCGAGCACGGCACGAGCCGTGTCGTGCGCGAAGAACGCGACGGGAAGCTGAGCGTGCTCGCATCACACTGGGATGGGCGGGAGCTGAACAGCCCGAACGATATCGTCGTGAAGTCAGACGGCGCAATCTACTTCAGCGATCCGACTTTCGGGCGCATTCGCGAAGACGTCGGCGTCCTCCGGCCGCTCGTGCTCGACTTCCGCGGTGTGTATCGGATCAGCCCCGATGGATCGAACACGAAACTGCTCGTGAACGATTTCGAGCAGCCGAACGGTCTTTGCTTTTCACTCGATGAAAAGCGTCTGTTCATCAACGACACGCCGCGCCTGCACATCCGCGTCTTCGACGTGCAGGCCGACGGCTCGATTGCCGGAGGCCGCGTCTTTGCCGAGACGGTCGGCACAGGCGAAGGACGTCCGGATGGCATGAAGCTCGACCGGAACGGCCACGTCTACTGCACGGGACCCGGCGGCATTCACGTCTTCGATCAAGGCGGGAAGTGTCTCGGCGTCATTCGGATCCCCGAACGAACGACCAACCTCGCGTGGGGCGACGACGACTTTCGCACGCTGTACATGACTGCGCAGACGTCGCTTTATCGCGCGCGCCTCAAGACGCCGGGGCATTCCCCCTACTAGCAAGCACGCCGCGTGGCAATCGCCGCGTCCGCGCACAGTCTTGAAAAAACCACGTTCGGAATATCATCAGCACATCTCAGGGAGGAAACGACATGAAGGTTTATGAGCGCCTGGCCCACGCATTCAAGGCAGAGGGCACGTCCGCGGTCTTCGGCATCATGGGGGATGCCAACATGTATTGGTACAGCGAGCTCGACAAGCTCGGCGTCCAGCTTCTCGAAGTGCGCCACGAAGGCGCGGGGCTGGGCATGGCCGACGGCTGGGCGCGCGCGACGCACGCGCCAGGCGTTGCGAGCGCGACCTGCGGTCCCGGCACCACACAACTTGCAACCGCATTCGTCACCGCCGCACGCGCGGAATCGCAGCTCGTCGCGTTCTGCGGTGAGCACCCGACGAACGACGACGGCTACAACCAGCGCTTCGACAACCGGGGCTTTGCCAACGCCTGCGAAACCGCGTTCGTGCGCCTCAACTCGCCCGAGAGCGTGGACGACGTCGTGCGCAAGGCGTTTTACACGGCACGGCTCGAATCGCGCCCGGTGATGCTGAGCTGCCCGATGGACATTCAGCAGAAGAACTTCGAAGACGACGATCCGTACCAGCCGTCCTCGACCATCATGCCGAATCGCGCGAATGGCCCCGATGAATCGTCGCTCAAACGCGCGCTCGACCTCATCGCCGGCGCCAAGCGCCCGGTGATCGTCGCCGGCCGCGGTGCGCGGTGGTCCGGCGCGGGTGACGCGATACTGAAGCTCGCAGAACGCTCCGGCGCGCTGATCGCGACCTCGCTCATGGCGAAGACGTGGCTCTCCAGCGATCCCTTCCACATCGGCGTCTCCGGCCTGTATGCGACCAAGACCGCGATCAACCTCCTACAGGAAGCCGACGTCGTGATCGGCGTCGGCGCGAGCCTGAACCGTTACACGACCGAGCACGGCTACCTCTATCCGAACGCGAAGTTCGTCCACCTGGATACGAAGCCGCACGTGCTGATGGGCAACGCGCGCTCGTCCGACGTCTACCTCCAGACCGATGCGAAGCTCGGCATCGAGGCGATCGAAGGCGCGCTCGCGAAGCAGAACTTCAAGCAGACTGGCTATCGCACAGCGGAAGTGAAGAAGAAGCTCGTCGGCCACTTCCAGGACAAGAAGGAATATGAGATCGGGGATGACAAGGTCGATCCGCGTGAAGTGGTCACGACCCTCGACGAGACCGTCCCGACCTCGATCAGCCTCCTCACGGGCAGCGGCGCGACCGGTGGCTTCTCGAACATTCTCTTCACCAAAGAGCGCCCGCTCGTCATGGCGAGCCACTTCTTCGGCTGCATCGGCCAGATGATGCCCGCCGCCATGGGCGCAGTTGCCGCCTCAGGCTACAAACCCCACGTCCTCGTCGATGGCGACGCGAGCGTGATGATGCATCTCGCCGAATTCGATACGATGGTCCGCTACAAGATGCCGCTCCTCATCGTAGTGCTCAACAACGAAGCCCTCGGCTCGGAGTATTACAAGCTCGACGCACACAAGATGGACAAGGAGCTGTCAGTCGTCAGGACGCCGGATCTGGGCAAAGTCGCAGAGGCGTTCGGCGGCAAAGGAAAAATGGCGACGAGCATCGCGGATGTGCAGAAAGCCGCTCAGGAATGGGTCGCTAATCCGTGCCCGATGATCATCGATGCGCGGATCGAAATTGCAGTGGTGACGCTGCCGTATCGCAGGATCCATTACGGGAGTGATGAGTAGAGACTAGGCGACCGCAAGGGTCAGTACAGCATTCATCAAC
>JBKJPI010000130.1:0-5056 GCA_046595235.1 Burkholderiales bacterium
AATACCGATGGTTGCGTCGCGTTCGTTTCTTCGTAGGTCTTGCCGTTTATCCACCAAGGCGCCCGGCCGCCCGAAGGCTTGGTGCCAACTTGCAGTTCCGGCGCAAAGTAGGTTTTCACTTTGCGACGAAGACCTTTCGTAGCAGTTTCAAGCTCGAATCGGGTGGCTTCGCCAGCGATTCAGTTCAAATTGTAGTCTCGGCGCAAAGTAGGTGTGCACTTTGCGACGTGACAAAGTAGGTGTTTCGTCGCAGTTTCAAGCTCGAATCGGCTGGCTTCGCCAGCGATTCAGTTCAAATCGTAGTTTCGACGCAAAGTAGGTGTGCACTTTGCGACGAGGGGTATCGGCGCAAAGTAGGGGTTTACTTTGCGACGGTATTATTTCGGTATTGTTCGAGCTTCCCTTCATCGAGCGTGATGCCGAGGCCCGGGCCCGGCGGCAGAGTAATCGTGCCGGATGAAATGTCGAGACGCGTGGTCGCGACGGTGTCTGTGACTTTCAGCGGGCCCACACACTCGAGTCCGGGGAGTACGTTCGTAGACGTTGCGGCCAGCATGATTTCCGCCATGGTGCTGAGATCGAGCCCGAAACCGTGGCCAAGCACGACCGGAAGGCCCGCGGCCTCGGCCGTCGCGAGCATCCGCGCCGCACGGAGAATTCCTCCAGCCTGTTTGATTCCGAACTTCACATAGTCAGCACAGTCAGCTTTGATGACTCTGATGAGGCTGTCGTGATCGCTGATGGTTTCATCGGCCATCACACGGATGCCGCCTTCGCGGCGAACGCGCGCAAGGCCTGCAAGGTCGTCCTTCGCGGCGGGCTGTTCGAACAACTGCAGGTCGTATCGTTTGATCATCGCGCACAGCTTGAGCGATGTGTCGGCGTCATACTGCAGGTTGGCATCGATCCTGAGCTTCATCCCGTTCCCGACTGCTTCCCGAACTGCAGCGATACGGTCGCGGTCGGCCTCGATGCCGCCGCCGACCTTGATCTTCGCCGATTTGAAACCTGCCTTCTGCCATTGCTGCGCTTCCGCTGCCGCTTCCGCCGGGGGAAGCTCGCCGATCCAGCCGTTGAACAGCACTTCGGTATGTACAGCACCACCGAGATACGCGTAGAGCGGCACGCCGAGTCTGCGGCATGTGAGCTCGACGCACGCCAGCTCCACAGCGGCGCCCGCGCCCGGCTGTGTGCGCGTGAGGGGCTCGAGGCGCTCGATCATCCCGTTGATGTTCGTCGGGTCGTACCCAACGATCGCAGGCGCGAGGCGTTCGCGGATTGCAGCGGCGAGCTCGGGGCCGGTATTCGGCGACTTCGCAACGCTCGAAGGATCGATGCTGCTGATTCCGATCGTGCCGTCGGACGCGGTAAGGCGCACGACCACGCATTTGATCGCGGTCTTTTCAACGCCGGCGCTCTTGAACGTGCCCTTGAGCGGCATTGCGATATCGAAGACTTCGACCCGATCTATTTTCAGTGACATTGAGCTACTCCTTGTAAGCCCGGCCCCGCGCGTGGTGCCTTCAGCAGTACGGTATCGATATCGGTAAATCGCTTCAATTCACCTTCCGCAATTTCTGCAGCGAGCGCAAGCCTTTTGGCACGGGAAGGTCGGGCTGCGTGCTCGCCCAATCGGTGTAGCTTACTTCCCCGACGTAGATGTCGCCGCGCGAGTCGAGCGCGATGCCGTGGGGCGCGATGAACTTTCCGGCTTCGGTGCCCGGGCCCGCCTCGCCGCCGAGGCGCGCGATCAGAGCCCCCGTCTTGTCTACGATGCTGACACGCGGACCGATGTTCGGATGCACGCGATTGACTTTCATGCCTGAACCGAGCTCGCCGATGATGAACTCGGGCCGCGCTCCGCGGTGGCAGTAAAGTCCGCAGGGCCGGTGCATGTTGTTCCACTGCGCTTCGTACTTGCCGTTGCAGTCGAACACCTGCACGCGATGGTTCTCGCGGTCGGCGACGTAAACCCAGCCCTCCGCATCGGTCACGATGTTGTGCACGATGTTGAACTGGCCGGGATCGGTTCCAGGCTCGCCCCACGACATCAGGAGCTTTCCATCCGGCGAATATTTGTGCACCTTCGAGTTGCCATACCCGTCGGAGACATAGATCTCGCCCTTGGGGGACAGGGCCGTGTGCGTGCAGCGATGAAAGGGATCGCCGCTCATGTAAGGCGCCGGCTTGCCGGGAGTGCCCAGTTCCAGCAACACTCTGCCGGCGGTCGTGCATTTGCGCACCATGTGGCCGCCGTCATCGGTCAGATACAGCGTGTCGTCCACGTCGATGTGCAGACCATGCGCGCGCGGATACTGGCCTTCGCCCCATGAGCGCAGGAAATTTCCGTCGCGATCGAAAACGATCATCGGGTGTTCGCCGCGGTTGAAAACATAGACCTGGTCCTTGCTGTCGACGGCGACCGCGCCCACGTCCCTGAATTCCCAACCCTCGGGCAGCTTCGCCCAGTTCTCGATGACCTCGTAGCGGTGCTCGCCGCTCCCCAGAATGACTGACATGGGTTGTCCTCCCTTTTTAAGATTTCAGTAAAGCCGTGGGAAAGATGTAGCTCGCTTTTCGCTTCTTCGCAGCGTGCCCGGAGAGGCGGGGCCCTTCCGCAATAATCGCGTCGTAAAAGAAGTCTAGAAATGCACGCACCCGCGCGGCCTTGCGCAGTCTCGCATGGGTGCAAACCCACAGGCTTGTTTCCATGGCCTGCACGGGCGGCATTAGCCGGATGAGCTCCGGATCCTCATCGCCGACGATGCACGGCAGGGCGGCAATGCACAGACCGGTGCGCGCCAACGCCTGCATCGAAAGCAGGCTGTTGCACTGGGCAACGGTGCGCGCGATTCGGGCGTGACGAGCGAGCCATTTGGCGGTGGTGAAGTACGAGATCGACTCGCTGAACGAGCAAATGGCGTGTCCGCTGAAGTCGGGGTGCGCTGCGTCGATTCCCCCGTGCCGGCCGACGTACCCGGTGCTCGCATACAGGGAGTAACCCATTACCCCGACCTTGCGGCAGACCATGTTGCCGGAGACCTGCCGCGCGGGCCGGAGTGCGATATCGACCTCGCGTTCCGAAATACTCATTATCCGGTTTTCGACGATGAGGTTCACCACGATGTCCGGGTGCGCATCGTTGAAGGCTTGCAGGAGTCGTGGGAGAAATGCGGCTGCAAGACCGTCCGATGTCGTGACTTTCAACGGCTCGTGCGCAGCGCTGTTGATTTCGAGGACGCGCATATCCAGCTCGCGGAACTGGCTGCGCAGCTTGCGAGTTGCAGGCAGCAGCTGGAGCATGGCGGCAGTGGGCACGTAGCCTTGCGGTAACCGCTCGAAAAGCAGCGCGCCGGTGCGTTTTTCAAGCTCGACGATCCGCCGAAATGCAGTCGCGTGGTGAACGCGCAGAATCTTTGCCGCCTTTATCAGGCTGCCGCTTTCGGCGATCTCGGCCAGGAGCTCGAGATCGTTTCTGTCCAGCGTGGGTCTGGGCACGTTTGCGTGTTTGCAAATATCGTTTGCATCGTTATCTATTGTTTGGAAGTCCGGGTCAAGCGTAAAGTGGATGCGTCTTCTCACACACTTCAACCCGGAGGAAATCATGCGATACCTGCTTCTCGCAGCGGCAATAGCGCTCGCATTTACCACCCACACCGCATCCGCACAGGTTGCGCCGAGTGAAGGCGAGGTCGCGCAGTACGGTGGACTGCATGCCGCCGCGCACAAGGGTCAGGCGGAGCAGATTCAGAAGCTTGTCACGAGTGGCGCCGGCGTCAACGGCCGCGATGCGCGTGGCCGCACGCCGCTTCACGTCGCGACCTTCGCCAGGCAGCGCGAAGCGATCCGTGCGCTTGCAAGATCGGGCGCCGATCTTGGGGCGCTTGAAAATGATCGATACGACGCGGTGACCATTGCCGCCGTCGCCAATGACGAAGAAACACTGCGAGTCCTGCTGTCACTCGGTGCGAGCGCTAAGCTCATGACGAGCCGTTATGACGGGACGGCATTGATCGCCGCCGCGCATCTGGGCCACGTGGGCATAGTGAAGCAGCTGATCGGAGCCGGGGCACCCCTCGACCACGTGAACAATCTGCACTGGACCGCAATGATCGAGTCGGTCGTTCTCGGCGACGGCGGCGTGCGACATCAGGAGACCCTTCGCGCGCTGATTGCAGCCGGTGCCGATCAGCAACTCGCCGATCGGCAGAGTCGGACGCCGTTGATGCTGGCGCGTGCGCGCGGCTATACGCCTATGGTGCTGATGCTCGAGCGCGCAGGGGCGCTGAAAAAACAGGCGTAGATCAGATTGCCACGTTGCCTGGCGGCTCCTCGCGTTTGACATATTCAGAGCTTCGAATGCAACTGCACTTCCGCGTCAGCGCATCACTGTTTGAGCTGAAACCGTCGTTCGGGCGGTGTCCCAGCCTCGAAACGGGTCGTTGTCAGAGCAGGCACTGTCACATCGTTGCAGGTCTTGCGCACGTGAAAAGCCTCCATGGGCGGCTGCCAGCGGGGCTTCGCCTCACACGTCACCTCTGCGCAGGCGATGCGTTTGAGCCATGCACATATTTTCAGTTCGGTGCCGTCGGCAGCGGCGATCTCGGTCAGGAACCCGGCACCCGCATAGAAGGGGCGATTCGCTCCGTTTTCCCAGCCGATGTCCTGCAACACGGTATAGAAACTGCCGGACACCGTGAGAAGGCCGAGCACCTGCTTCATGAACACCGAGATATCCTGCGTGTATGAGAACCCACCGACCACGTCGGTGATGAGCTGGAATTGCCCGAGCTCTTCCATCGAATATTCTCTCAGACGCTTGCCATGCAGATATTTCAGCCGATCGATGCCGACCGATGCTGCCGTGTTCCGCCACGCGTCCGTGCTTCGATCTTCTATGGAAACCGCAACCGCCCGCGCCTTGCGCGCGCTCAACGTGCTTCCTGTCGAGTGCGCCGCATCATAATCCGGGCTGAAGTAATCCAGAATCGCCCGACCCTCCCCGGCGCCGATATCCATCCACCGATCTGACGGCCCGAGGTTGGCCAATGAGCGC
>JBKJPI010000203.1:0-3485 GCA_046595235.1 Burkholderiales bacterium
GCTCGCTTCCGCGGCTGCGCGCGCACGGGCGAGCGCAGCCGCGGATGTCTCCGCATCCATGCGTGCAGCGGCCTGCCGCTCGAGCTCCGCTTCGGCGATGTTGCGTTCGCGCTCGGCTTCCTGTGCTTTCTGCTCCGACGCGGAGCGCGCCTTCGCAGCTTCCGTGGCCCGCGCTTCTGCGGCCGCGCGGGACTTCGCTAAAGCTTCAGCGGCGCGGTCTGCTTTTCTGCGTGCAGCGGCGTGCTGCTGCGCTTCGGCTTCGGTGACGAGACGCGCGTGAGCGGTTTCGATGGCCTGCTGATCGGCGACGGCGCGCGCGTGGGCGGCCGCCTGTGCGTCGAGCTCCGCCTGCTGGCGCGCCTGAGCTTCCTCGATCGCGCGGGTGTTTGCGCTGATGCGGCTTTGCGCGCGCATCTCGGCCTGGCGTTCCATCTCGGCGCGCTGAAGCGCAATGCGCGCTGCATTGCGATCGGATTCCGCGCGTGCGGTCGCCTGAGCTGCGCTGGCGCTTTCCGAAGCCTTACGGGCGCGCGCCATCGCAAGCGCGCGACGCTCCGCGTCCGGCGTGGTTCGCATCCTCGGTTCGTCAGGCGAGAATGCCTGGAGTGGAGGCGATCCGGGAGGCGCATCCGCAGTGTCATGCACGTCAGGCGGCAGGTCGTATGCGACGCCTTCATCGGAGGCGCCTTTGCGCTGCTCCCGGTCGCGCTCGACTTCGCGCCGCACGAGCTCGGCACGGCGTATGTCATGTAACAGCTTGCTCACGTGTCGCCTCCCGCGCAGCCTTCTCGCTTAAAGAAGGCAGCCTCGTCCCATGTCGCCCTCGGGCATTATACGAGCTTCATCATATTAAAGTAGTACGTGAACTTAAGCGGGTAAGCCGCGCGAGATAAGCACGAAGGACGAGCGCGGGAGATGCCGATTTCGCGCGCTTTTTTTGCATGTGGCAGCTTGTCAGCAGGCGCTCCGAAGGTTTATCGTCGAGAGCATAAGCAACCTCTCCATGGGACATGCATTGGTATTGAAAGCTTCCGGAACGTCGCGCCTCCTGGTGGGATTCGTCGCTGGTGTCGTTTTTGCAATCGCGCCGATGTATTACTTGTACGTGGGCCGCGAAGCGCCTTTACGCGGTGCGCCGGGGTTTGCAGGTGATGCACCCGTCGCCGACGCGCCGACAAGCGTTGTCGAGTCGCCTCGCAATTCGCGTGGCGCATCAGCAGCATTCGCGTCGCGCCTGACGTATGAGCTGCGCCAGCTCCCTGAAGAATTGCCCCCAGCCGTGGTCAGGACACCGTCCGCCGCGGTGGCCGCCGCCGCGCCTGCGACCGAAAGTGAGGCGGCACGCGTGGTGAATGCGCGCCCGATCAGTGCTGTGGCGCCGCAGCCGAGAGACCGCACTCAGGCAATGGAGCGCGAAGCGCAGAAGCCGGAGTATCGCGAGGCGCCGCGCCAGCAGGCTGCGGCGGCTCCGGCACAAGCGCAGCCCCAGCCCCAGCCCCGAGTCGTAGAAGGTCGCGACGTCGTGCTGAAGGCGCCGAAGCTTCCCGAGACTCCAACGCGCCCGATCGTCGCCGATGCTTCCGTGAACATGCGGGCCGAGATCGAGGCCGAGCGGAGCCGGCTATCGGCAGAGGTCGCTCGCGCGTGGCCGATGCCGGGTAGCGCCGATGCTTCCGCGCGCAAAGGTGCCGACCCACGTTCCGTCATCGCCGTTGCGCCCCCCATCGCGGGGGCCGCACCGATCGGCCGCGCAGCTGAAATGCCCCGGAAAGAAGCTAACACAAAAGGGGTGACACCCAGCTCATCGCCTTCTGCGGCCAGCGTCGGAATCGCGGCACCTGCTGCGAATGCGGGGGGCGACTTCGAAAACCGGCTTGTCGCGACCCGCGAGTGGCTTGCGGCCGCTCCGCAAACCACGCATACGATCCAGCTCATGGGAACCAACAGTGAAGAACAGCTCAAGACGCAGCTGAAGGCGCTTTCGAAGCAACTCGAGCCGGCCAAGATCTTCGTGTATCGGACGGTTGCTCAGGGCAAGCCTTCGATGACCATCGTTTACGGCGCTTACGCGGATAAGACGACCGCGGTTCAGGCGCTCGGGAAGTTGCCGGCCGCGATTACGGCGAACCGCCCCGTGCTACGCACCGTGAGCGGAATCCGTGCCGAGATGAAACAACACAGGACTGACAGCTGAACGAACTTCGTCGCAAAGTGCAAACCTACTTTGCGCCGAAACCGCTAATTTGAACTGAATCGCGGGCCAAGCCCGCTCGATTCGAGCTTGAAACTGCTACGAAACACCGAGCGCGTTGGATACCGTTCGTTTCTTCGTTGCTCTTTTTGCACTTCAGGCGCCGGGCCGCCCCAAGCTTGAAGTGCTAAATTGCAGTTCCGGCGGAAAGTAGGTTTTTACTTTCCGACGTTTGGTCTTTCGGACGTTGCTAGTAGTGTTCGCGCGATCACACACCCGCTCACACGCGCTGCGCCCGCACGCTTCAGATTTCGTGCAAGCTCGTTCAGAGTGGCGCCGGTCGTCATCACGTCGTCGACCACGGTGACGTGCAGCCCCGTCAGGTCGGCATCACAGACGAACGCGCCGCGAATGTTTTGCGCGCGCGCATTCCACGGCAGCGCTGCTTGCGGCGCAGTGTCGGCGACCCTGCGGACCGCGTGGGGCAGGATCGGCACGTCAGTCCGGAAGCTCAGGTGCCGGGCAAGCTCGTGCGCCTGGTTGAACCCGCGTTCGCGCAGGCGCGCCGCGGACAGGGGCATCGCAACCAATACGTCGCCAGGGATGTCCCGCGCCGGTTGGAGCAACGCCGCAAGCACAGGCGCCAGCGTGAGGTCGCCGCCATACTTATAGGACTGGATCAGAGCATCGAGTGGAAAGCCATAGACGTAGCCGACGCTGACGCTGTCGTACGCGGGTGGCGACCCAAGGCACGCGCCACACGTCTCACCGCTGACGAGCGGCACCGCGCAGACCCTGCATTGATTCCGGGGCAGGCGCCCGAGCGATGCCGCGCATGGAGCGCACAACCGGTGACGCTCGGCATCGGGTGACTCGAAAGTGCTCGCGACGGAAGCCCCGCAGAGCACGCAGCTTTCGGGCCACGCGCATCGACTCTTGCGCAGGCAGCGGTTCAAAAGTGCATTCGCAGCGTTTGACAGCGTGACCCCCTTCCGTGAAGATGCAAGGCCGAAAAAACGCGCGACTTGGAAGGCCCGACCTCATGCAGATCACTCCACTTAACGAACAGCCGCGGGCTCGCGTGGACACCCATACGAATCCGGTGAGGCGATGGACCGTCGACGCCGTCGAAGCCCTGTATGCGCTCCCCTTCAATGACCTGATGCATCGCGCGCAAACTGTTCATCGCGAGCACTTTGATGCAAACACCGTGCAGCTTTCCACGCTGCTTTCGATCAAGACCGGGGGGTGCCCGGAAGATTGCGGCTATTGCCCCCAGGCGGCGCGTCACCAC
>JBKJPI010000449.1:0-6014 GCA_046595235.1 Burkholderiales bacterium
GTCAGCGGTGGGCGCGTGCTCTGTGTTACAGCGCTTGGACACAGCGTTCGTACGGCGCAAAAGCGCGCCTACGAGATCGTGAGCCAGATTCGCTACGACGGAATGCAGTATCGCCGGGACATCGGATTTCGTGCCCTTACGCCACGGGCTCCTGCGCGCGCACCGGCGGGCGCCGCCTCGAAAATGGCTGACGCGGCGGCTCAAAAGCCGCCCGCGGCGAAGACCTAAGCGCTGGCCGCCACGAGCGTGGATCTACCCGCGGTTCAGGGTTTCCTCCAGGACCTGCAGTTGCGGATTGTCGCGCGGCTCGCAGCTCTGGATGGCACGCAGTTCAGGCGTGACGCCTGGCAGCGGCCGCAAGGCGGCGGAGGCGTCACCTGCATTCTCGAAGAAGGCGCGCTTTTCGAACGTGCTGGCGTCGGTTACTCGCACGTTTACGGCCAGGGCCTGCCGCCTTCCGCGTCTCATGCACGTCCCGAGCTTGCCGGGCGTTCGTTCCAAGCGATGGGCGTGTCGGTTGTTCTGCATCCGCGCAATCCGTACCTGCCGACCGTGCACATGAACGTACGCTGCTTCGCGGCGGAGAAAGAGGGCGAAACACCGGTGTGGTGGTTCGGCGGCGGAATCGATCTCACACCCTACTATGCCTGGGTCGAGGACGTGAAACATTTTCACGCAACCTGCCGCGACGCGCTCGCGCCGTTCGGTGAGACGCGCCATGCGACTTACAAGCGGTGGTGCGATGAATACTTCTTCATCCGGCACCGCAACGAGCCGAGAGGCGTGGGCGGCATCTTCTTCGATGACGTGCACGAGCCGGATTTCGACACATGCTTCGCGATGATGCGCAGCGTCGGCGAGCATTTACTGCCCGCGTACGAGCCGATCGTCGCGCAGCGCCGCGACGTGAGGTTTGACCAGCGCGAGCGTGACTTCCAGGCTTACCGCCGCGGGCGCTACGTCGAATTCAATCTGGTTTACGACCGTGGAACGTTGTTCGGCCTGCAGTCAGGCGGCCGAACCGAATCGATACTGATGTCGATGCCCCCTAGCGTGCGCTGGCAGTATGACTACGCGCCGGAGCCCGGAAGCCGCGAGGCGCGGCTCTACGACGAGTTTCTCGTAGTCAGAGACTGGATCTAGCAACCCTCATCGCCGGCGCGCGCCGCCGGATGGCAGCCGGTGCTCGCTGATGATCGGTGCGTCGTCGTCAGGAACCGGAGCGAGCTCTGAGCTTCGATCAGCCGGGGCCTTCATCCGGCTTCCCTGAAGGTCGGTCACTCGCGCCGGGCCATCGCCGCCGCGGAGCTTCAGCAGTGCTTTCGCGAGCTCACGGGTCTGCGCCGCGTAGAGCAGTTCGAGATCGCGGAAGCGCGCGATTGCGCGCACGCCGAAGAAGGCGAGCAGAGCTACGAGCGCGATCGTGTAGGTGATGAGGGCGATCCGCCAGCGATCGCGCCGCGCCAGCGCGTCGGAAAGCTCGCTCTGATAAAGGGTGCTCAGCTCATCGATGCGAGGTCCTGTTCTGAGGGCGGCCAGCCGCTCGGCGAGTATGTGCTCCAGCGGCTTCAGGAGCAGTATCTGGTGCACATCGGTTTCAAGACGCGAGAGGCCCGCCTGCACCGGCTTCGGCAGCGACTGCGCCCGCGGCAGATCGAGCGTGTGGGTTTCGAGACTTGCCCTGTGCGCCGCGGTGGGCGAATGATGGTACTGGTGTGCTTCGGCGATTACACGAACGGCAAGATTTTCCGCCGCGATCAGCCGGTCACGTTGCGGAAAATCCGACCACGCCTGACGTATGAGGCCGGTGATGGCGGCATCTGCACGCCGTGCGGCGGCGAGCGCCTGCCTCGAATCTGCGCTGGCGGTGGAGAAGCGCGCTACGACGTCGGCCTTTTCCACGAACGCTTGTCTAAGCTCTGCAATGCTGGTTCGCAGGACCGTTGTCCGGGCTTCCGCCGCGGCGCCATCGAGCGCGCGCTGGATACGGGGAAGATCGGTTGGCTGAACCGCGGTCCGTCCCGAAGGCGCATCCGTGCGCGCCTGGACGGCGGCGCTGTCCCACCCCGTGTCGATCTGCCTGGCGGCGGCAAGCTGCGTGGTGATGTCCGTGAGACGCGAGAGCGCTGGATCGGAAGTTTTCGTGTGCAGCAGTACGAGCAGCGCGAGCAGAATTGCGCCGCCGATCGCGATGCCGCGCCGCGTCCCTGCATACCGCCGCGCGGCCGCAGCCAGCAGCTCAGGGTTAACGACGGAGCGCGGGAGTTTCAGCGCCAGTCTGAGTGCGCTCCATTCACTCACCGAGATACGCACGACGCACCTCCGGGTTCGTAAGCAGCGCGCCTGCCGTGTCTGCCAGGGCGATGAGGCCGCTTTCCATCACGTAACCGCGCCCGCACGTGTCGAGCGCGAGTTTGGCGTTCTGTTCCACGAGCAGGAGCGTAACGCCTTCCGAGGCAATCGAGCGGATAGTTTCGAATATTTTCTGAACCAGGAGCGGCGCGAGACCCATGCTCGGCTCGTCGAGCAGAAGAAGACGCGGTCGCGCCATGAGTGCGCGCGCGATCGCGAGCATCTGTTGCTCGCCGCCTGAAAGCGTTCCTGCGAGCTGGCGGCGGCGCTCGGCAAGCCTTGGGAAGAGCGCATACGCGCGATCGTAATCTCCATTGACGCCCGCGTCCCGCCGCGTATAGGCACCCATCGCAAGATTTTCGTGGATGCTGAGTCGCCCGAATACGCCGCGCCCCTCGGGCACCAGCGCTATTCCGCGGCGAACGAGCTCGTGCGCCGGCGTGCCGCCGATGTCGCGCCCCTCGTAGCGGATCGTTCCCGCAGCCGGGCGGAGAAGTCCTGCAAGCGCTTTGAGTGTGGTCGTTTTGCCCGCGCCATTTGCACCGATCAGCGTCACGAGCTCGCCTGGGCCTACGTCGAAGTCGATGCCTTTGACAGCCCTGATGCCGCCGTAGGCGACTTCGAGGCCCCTTACTTCAAGCAAGCACGCCCCCGAGGTACGCTTCGATCACCGCGGGATCCCGCTGCACTTCGGCAGGCGCGCCCTCCGCGATTTTGCGGCCGTAATCGAGCACCGCAACCCGGTCGCACAGGCCCATGACGAGTTTCACGTCGTGCTCGATGAGGAGCAGCGTCGTTCCGTCTCCCCGAATGCGGCCGATGAGCTCCGTGAGTACCACGCGCTCGGTCGCGTTCATGCCCGCGGCAGGTTCATCGAGCGCGAGGAGCTGGGGCTCGGTCGCGAGCGCACGCGCGATCTCCAGCCGCCGCTGGTCGCCATAGGGGAGATTTCTCGCGGTTACGTTCGCTTGCCGTGCGACACCACAGTATTCGAGAAGCGCGTGCGCACATGCTTCGATGGCTGCTTCCTCGGCTTGGGTTCGCCGCCCGCGCAATACGGCACCGATCACGCCTGCGTGCGTACGCACGTGACGCCCCACCATGACGTTCTCGAGCGCGGTCATGTTGGCGAACAGCCGGATGTTCTGAAAGGTGCGCGCGATGCCGTGTGCCGCGATGAGATGCGGCTTCACGCCGCTTATGACGGTCCCATTGAATACAACGCGTCCTTCGTCAGGCGCATACAGGCCCGTGAGAAGGTTGAATAAGGTGGTCTTGCCGGCGCCGTTGGGGCCGATCAGCCCGAAGATCGTGCCGCGGCCTACTTCAAGCGAGACATCCGATAGTGCAGCAAGGCCGCCGAAGCGCTTGGCGACGCCGGACACCGAAAGCAGCGCCTCAGCGCGGGACATCCGCGGCTCCAACGGGGTCAGTCGGGGCGACGAGCTCTCGCCGCCGGACTTTCGAAGGCCAGAGCCCCGCCGGCCTGAAGAGCATCATCAGCACGAGCGCGAGACCGAAGAGCAGCATCCGCAGATCGGACGGATCGATGTAGACCGTGCCGAGCCACGCCTGCTGCAGCGGGCCCGCGTGGCGCAGCGCTTCCGGGAGTGCGGTCAGAAGGAGCGCGCCGAGAACGACGCCGCCGACATTGCCCATGCCGCCGAGAACGACCATGCAAAGGACCATGATCGAATCGAGCAGGGTGAAACTTTCGGGGCTGATGAACCCCTGGAAGGACGCGAACAGGCCCCCCGCAACGCCGCCGAAGGTTGCGCCCATTGCGAATGCGAGCAGCTTCACGTTGCGCGTGTTGATGCCCATTGCGGCGGCCGCAAGCTCGTCCTCCCGAATCGCGACCCATGCGCGGCCGATCCGGGAATCCTCGAGGCGGATGGATATGAAGATCGATGCGAGCACGCACGCGAGAAAGACGTAGTAATAGCTGTGCACCGACGCGATGCTCAACCCCAGCACCGAATGTGTTTTGGCGAGACTGGCCGACCCGATCTGCAGCGGATCGATGAGCGTAATGCCCTGCGGCCCGTTCGTGATGTTGTAGGGCCGGTTCAGGTTGTTCAGGAAGATGCGGATGATCTCTCCGAAGCCGAGCGTGACGATCGCGAGATAGTCGCCGCGAAGCCTCAGTGTCGGCGCGCCAAGGAGGACGCCGAAGAACGCCGCGACGAGCGCGCCGATCGGCAGCAGCGCGAGAAACGACCAGTGAATACCGAACTGTGGTGAGGCGAGAAGCGCGTACGCGTAGGCGCCCACGGCGAAGAACGCGATGTAGCCGAGATCGAGGAGCCCCGCATAGCCGACGACGATGTTGAGGCCGAGTGCCAACATGATGAAGAGGAGCGCTATGTCGATGATGCGCACCCACGTGCGACCGAGCGCGGCATCGATCAGGAAAGGTGCGGCGACGAGAAGCGCCCCGACGGCGATCCACAGCGCAATGCGAACGCCGGTGCGTTGCGCGGACAGGCCGGGCGAAGCCGCTGCCGTCATGCGCGCTCGCTGACGTGCTGTCCCATGAGGCCGGAAGGTTTCAGCACCAGAACCAGTACCAGCACGAGGAAGGCGAAGACGTCGCGGTAGTTGCTGCCCAGCACGCCTCCCGTCCAGTCGCCGATGTAGCCTGCCGCCATGCTCTCGATGATGCCGAGGAGAAGCCCTCCGAGCATCGCGCCCGCGACGTTGCCGATGCCCCCGAGCACAGCCGCCGTGAAAGCCTTGAGGCCGAGCATGAAGCCCATGAAGTAATGGCCGAGCCCGTAGTAGAGCACGACCATCACGCCTGCCAGTGCGCCGACTGCGGAGCCGAGGACGAACGTAAAAGCAACGATGCGGTTGGTGTCCACGCCCATCAACGAGGCGATATCGGCATTCTGCTCGGTCGCGCGCATGGCGCGCCCGATGCGACTCGATTTTATGAACCAGAGCAGCGCCCCCATCACGCCGCAGGCAAGCAGAAAAATATACGCCTGCAGGTCGGTGAAATGTGCGCCGCCGAGGGTGATCTGAGTCGGCGTAATGAGCGCGGGCATCGAGATGTACTGCTTCCCCCACACCAGCGCTGCGCTGTACTGGATCAGGATCGAGACACCGATCGCCGTGATCAGCGGCGCGAGCCGCGGCGCACGCCGCAGCGGGCGGTAAGCAACACGCTCGACCGTGACGCCAATCGCGACGCACACCATCGTAGCTGCACCGAGCGCGATAAGCAGAATGACGAGCGGCGGCAGCCCGCTGCCCGAAAGCAGCCCGACGACCGTGAGCGCCACGAGCGCGCCGATCATCACGATGTCGCCGTGCGCGAAGTTGATCAGCCCGAGGATGCCGTAAACCATCGTATAGCCCAGTGCCACGAGCGCGTAGATGCTGCCGAGCACGAGGCCATTGATGAGCTGCTGTACGAAGGTATCCATCGTTTCCGGAGCGCGGATGCAAAAACGGCACCGTCAGGTGCCGTTTTTGCTAACGCGCCGTTCCGCGCCTGGTCGTAATGCTCAGCCGCATTACTTGGTGGTCGTCGTTGCAGGAGGCGCCACCGCCTTCGCTCCCGGACCGGAGGCTGATGCAGCGCTTCCGCCGCCGGACGATGTGGCAGTCGACCCGGTAGCAGACGAGGTCGCGGTTGCGCCGCCGGGCGTCGATGC
>JBKJPI010000025.1:0-8005 GCA_046595235.1 Burkholderiales bacterium
CAATGGCAAGGGATCGACCAAAGAAAGCGCGTTGGCGTCGGCTTTGGGCGAATTTATCGAGCGAGTGAATTGCAATCATTTCTACAACGATCAGTTTTGGGGCGAAGACATCGCCAATGCAGCGTTCGTGCATTACCCGAACGAGCGCTGGTTCAAGCCTGGCCTTGAAGATGCGCTGCCGGCCGAAATTCTCGACGAGCACTGTCTGAAGATTTACAACGCCGATGGTGAGTTACGTAGCTTGCATCTGTACGACACCAACTCCGGCAATGTGCTGCGCGGCATCTGTTCGCTGCCGTATGTACGCCAGTCAGACCGTGAGCTGGTGTATTTCCCGTCCAACCTGATCGACAACCTTTTCCTCAGCAATGGCATGAGTGCCGGCAATACGCTGGCCGAAGCGCAGGTGCAATGCCTGTCGGAAATTTTCGAGCGAGCGGTAAAACGCGAAATTCTGGAAGGTGAAATCGCACTGCCGGATGTGCCGCAAGAAGTGCTGACGAAATACCCCGGCATTCTGGCCGGGATTCAGGCCTTGGAAGAGCAGGGCTTTCCGGTATTAGTGAAGGATGCGTCGCTTGGCGGGCAGTACCCGGTAATGTGCGTCACCTTAATGAACCCGCGTACGGGCGGTGTGTTTGCCTCGTTCGGTGCGCACCCAAGTTTAGAGGTGGCGCTGGAACGCAGTCTTACGGAGTTGCTGCAGGGTCGCAGTTTTGAAGGCCTGAACGATTTACCTCGGCCCACCTTCGAAAGCAACGCCGTGACTCAGCCGAATAACTTTGTTGAGCACTTTATCGATTCCAGCGGGGTGGTGTCGTGGCGCTTTTTCAGCGCCAAAGCTGATTTCGGTTTTGTTGAGTGGGATTTTTCCGGCCACGGTGAAAACTCCAATGTCCAGGAAGCCGCGACGTTGTTCGGCATTCTCAAAGAGATGGGCAAAGAAGTGTACATGGCAGTGTATGAGGATCTAGGCGCAACGGCCTGCCGCATCCTGGTGCCGGATTATTCAGAAGTTTATCCGGTGGAAGATTTGATCTGGGATAACACCAACAAAGCGTTGTTGTTCCGCGCCGATATTTTGAACCTGCATCGTTTGGACGATACCAGTCTGAAAGCACTGCTGGGTCGTTTAGAAGACAGTGAGCTGGATGATTACGCCGACATAGCCACATTGATCGGCATCGAATTTGACGAGAATACGGCTTGGGGTCAGTTAACGGTTCTAGAGTTGAAGCTGCTGATTCAGCTCGCCTTGCAGCAATTTGAGGCGACGCAAGAGCTGGTGGGCGCCTTCCTGCAGTACAACGACAGCTCTGTCGAGCGTGGATTGTTTTATCAGGCCTTGAATGTGGTGCTAGAGGTGCTGCTGGACAAGGACCTGGAGCTGGCCGATTACGCGGTCAATTTCCGCCGGATGTTTGGCAACTCGCGGATGGACGCGGTGATGGGGTCAGTAGACGGCAGCGTGCGCTTCTTCGGCTTAACGCCCACGAGTATGAAACTGGAGGGGCTCGAACGGCACCTGCGCCTAATCGACAGCTACAAAAAACTGCACACGGCGCGGGCCAACGCGGCGGCTATATTCAGTTAGGGTTACGAGTTATGCCTCATAATCTCACCGACGCAAAGAAACTCCCGGTTCCAGTCGGCGTGCGGAAGTTCGGGACTGCGCGTCTACTGCGCCTGCACCCCCGTGCGCTCAATCACGCGCGCCCAGCGCTTCACGTCGTTCACCATCAGTCGCCCAAGCTCCTCGGATGAGCTCGATTTCGGATCGACACCGGCATTGATAAGCCGTTCGCGCACATCGGGCGCTGAGATGACCGCAACAAGCAGTGTGTTGAGCCGCTGGACGATCTCAGACGACATACCCGCCGGCCCGACGAAGCCGTACCACAACGCCGCTTCGTAACCGGCGACGCCGGCTTCAGCAACGGTCGGCATATTCGCGAGCGCGGGTGAGCGTGTTGCGCCCGTGCTCGCAAGCGCGCGCAGTCTTCCGGAACGCACGTGCGGCATCACCGAAGCCGTCGTGGCGAACGTAAGAACGACCTGACCGCCCATCAGATCCGTCAGCGCGAGCGCATTGCCTTTGTAAGGCACGTGCACCATCTTCGTACCCGTGACGGTGTCAAAAAGCGCGCCGGCGAGATGCCCGGACGACCCCACGCCGGCAGAAGAATAGGTGAGCTCTCCGGGGCGCGCCAAGGCAAACCAGACGAGCTCTTTTACGTTCTTCACCGGCAGCGCGGGATGCACGACGAGCAGGAGGGGACTCGACCCGACCAGGCTGATCGGCGAGAAATCACGGATCGAGTCGTAAGGAAGCTTGCGGTAAAGACTTGCGTTGACCGCGTGACCGCTCGGAATGAGCGCGATCGTGTAACCGTCGGGCGCGGCGCGCGCGGCAATCTCGGTTCCGACGATACCATTGGCACCCGTGCGATTCTCGACGATGACCTGCTGCTTTACGGCCTCGGTCAGCTTCGCTGCAATCGTGCGCGAGATTACATCGTTGCCGCCGCCCCCTGCGAACGGTGAAATGATGCGTATCGGCTTCGACGGGTACTGTTGACCCCACGCGGGCGCGAGCCAAGCTGCCATGGCAACGCACCGCAGTATGAAACGCCATGTGCCACTTGAGGTTGCCAAGGCGTTATCGCTGGTCTTTGCGGTCGAGGAGCTCGATGCTGACGCCATCCGGCGCCTCGATGAAGGCGATGCGCGTCATCGGGTTGATGTCGGTGGGCTCCATGCTGAACGCGACACCTTTGCCTCGGAGCCCTTCACAAAAGCCGTCGAAGTCGCCCCTTACTCTCAGGCCGAAGTGATCGAGGCCCCATTCGAGCCCCGGCTTGCCTTCCACCTGCTCATCGGGCCGCTCCCCGCGGTTGAGCACCATCGCATCGCCGAATGAAATGTAAACCTGCGGGGCACCTTTCATTTCAACCGTCTTCACGATTTTCCCGCCGAGCCGGTCCACATACCAGCTCGCGGCGGCCAGCGGGTCCTGGCTGACGAGATGGACATGGTCGAAACCTACTGTCGTGTCGGGCATGACGGCTCTCCTCAATCGTGGAAGGCGAACTTTAGATGAAAGGTTGCAGCGTGTCAGTGCATCGAACACTATCGGCCTCACGTTCGATTGCGGAGAACAGGATATGCAAGTTTTTCAAGACCGCGCTTCCCGGGGACTACGGCCGTCCCATGCGAGGGTTGCAGGACAGCGCCTCGCACTGACCGTCTGCGCGGTCACGTTGCTCCACATCGCTGCCGCACCCGCAGCGGAAACGTATCCGGCCAAACCGATCCGCCTCGTTCACGGCTACCCCGGCAGCTCGACGGAAGCGAATGCACGCTACGTCGGCGCGAAGCTGACTGAGCTCACGGGTCAGCAGGTGATCGTCGACGCGCGCGCAGGTGCAACGGGCACGATCGCAGCTGAGCACGTAGCCAGGAGCGCACCGGACGGTTACACGCTTCTCATTACACCGAGCTCCGCGTTGGGGAGCACCCCGCACTTGCGAAAAGTGCCCTTCAACACCTTGCGCGACTTCGCGCCGATCGCGCCTGTCGCTCAATTCGGCTTCATCCTTGCCGCGCACCCCGCAGTCCCCGCCAGGAACGCGCGTGAGCTCATCGCCCTCGCCAAATCGCGGCGCATCGTGCTCACCTACGGCACTACCGGCGTCGGCAGCTCGTATCATCTCGCCGGCGTCCTGTTTTCCACCATGGCAGGCATCGAAATGCTGCACGTGCCTTATCCGCAAAGCGGAAGCGCATCCCTCGTCGATTTTATTTCGGGGCGAACCGATCTCGGTCTCAACAGCCCGGTCTTTCTGTTGCCGCACGTGCGAGAGGGCAAGCTCCGCGCAATCGGCGTGACTGCGCCCCGACGGATACAGGCCGCACCTGATGTGCCGACCATCGCGGAAAGCGGCGTACCCGGCTTCGAGATGGTCGGCTGGCAAGGCATCCTGGCCCCTGCAAAAACGCCAAAGGAAATCGTGATGCAGCTGCACGCGTCGCTTCAGAATATTCTTGCGCTGCCGGACACCAGAAAACGCTGGGACGATGTCGGACTCGAGCTCGTCCACGCAACGCCGGAGCAATTCACCGCGACGCTTCACGCGGATTACGAGCGTTACGGAAAGCTCATCCAGCGGATCGGCGGTAACATCGCGCAGTAGTAGATGAGTCATATCGATCACAACCAGAAAGAGAACGTCATCATGGCAAAGACCGACGGTGCAAAGCTTTTCGCAGAAATCATCCAGGGCTACGGGCTCACGCACGTCTTCTACGTGCCGCAGGTGGCTTCCAAAGCGCTGGTCGCAATGGAGGACATGAACATCCGCCGCGTCGTGGCTCACAGCGAAAAGGCTGCCGCCTACATGGCTGATGGGTATGCGCGGGCGCGCGGCGGCCCCGGCGTGTGCATGGCGCAGCCGATCGGGGCATCCAACCTCGCATCGGGCCTTCGCGATGCCTACATGGCACGCTCCCCGGTGATCGCGATTTCGGGTGGACCGGCGATCGCCGCGCGCTACCGCCACGCCTATCAGGAGGTCGAAGACTTCGATCAATTCGACTCGGTGACCAAATCCAATGTGAACGTCGATCACCCCTCACGCCTGCCGGACCTCTTGCGCCAGGCATTCAGGACTGCGACTTCGGGCACGCCGGGTCCCGTGCACCTGCGCTTCCAGGGACGGGGCTCGGATGTGCCGCTCGGAGACACTGACGTCGAAGCGGTCATCGAGCCGCAATTCAGCCGCGTGCCCGCATTCAGACCTGAGCCTGAGCCTGAGCGCGTGCGTGACGCCGCCGCTGCCCTCACGAAAGCGAAGAAGCCCATCATCATCGCCGGCGGCGGGGTCGTGAGCTCGCAAGCACAGCAAGAAGTGGTCGAGCTTGCAGAGAAGCTCCGAATTCCCGTGGCCACGTCGCTCAACGGCAAAGGCATCATCCTCGACAACCATCCGCTGTCCGTCGGGGTCTGCGGTACCTACTCACGTGAATCGACGAATCGTTCAGTTGCCGAAGCCGATCTCGTATTTTTCATCGGCAGCCCCGCGGGCGGCATGGTTACCGGCAACTGGACCATCGTCGTGCCGGGCACCGAAGTCATCCAGCTCGACATCGAACCGACCGAGCTTGGCCGCAATTATCCGAACAAGGTGGCGCTTGTCGGAGACGCCAAGGTCACGCTGCGAAAGCTGATCGATGCAGCGCAACCGGTCGAAGGCGCAACCAAAGCGTGGGTCGATCGCGTTCAAAAACTCGCGGCGGAATGGCGCGAGAAAACGACACCCAATCTGAATTCAGATGCCGTGCCGATTCGCCCCGAGCGCATCTGCAAGGAGATTACCGACTGGCTGCCGGCCGATGGCGTGATCGTGTCGGACACAGGACACGCGGGCATGTGGACGAGCCAGATGATCGATCTGAAGCAGCCGGGTCAACGTTACATCCGCTGTGCCGGCTCGCTCGGCTGGGGCCTGCCCGGGGCAATGGGTGTGAAATGCGCGCTGCCGGATCGACCGGTGCTGTGCTTCACCGGTGACGGCGGCATGTATTACCACATGACTGAGCTCGAGACCGCGCTGCGCTATGGCATCAACCTCGTGGTGCTGGTCAACAACAACCGCGCGCTGAGCCAGGAGTATCCGTCACTCAAGAAAAATTACGACGGCAAGCCGCGCGGGCACTCGGACGAGCTGTGGCGCTTCAGTGAATTCAATTTCGCGAAGGTGGCCGAGGCGATGGGCTGCTTCGGCATTCGCGTGGAAAAGCCGGGAGAGATCAGGGGCGCGCTCGAGAAAGCTTTCGCGTCGGGAAAACCTGCGGTGGTCGAAGTCATGAGCGACGTCGAGCTCATGGCGCCGATCGCATGGGCCCCGAAGTAATGGCAACAGGAGAGAACCAGTGACGTACGAATCTCAACTCGCCGAGACGCTCAACCTTCGCGGCCACAACGGCGACCTGATCGACGGCTACATGGCTCGGCCTCTCGGCGCCGGCCCGTTCCCGGGCGTCGTCATCATTCATCACATGCCGGGCTATGACGGGCCGCACAAGGAGATCGCGCGCCGCTTCGCGCATCACGGCTATGTGGCCGCCCTGCCCAACCTGCAATACCGCGAAGGCAAGGCGACCCCCGAGGAGAACAGCGCCAGCATCCGCGCGGCCGGCGGCATGCCGGATGACCGCACCATGGCCGACGTGCAGAACGCCATCGATCACCTGCGCACGCTGCCCTACTCGAATGGGAAAGTCGGCGTCATCGGCTACTGCTCAGGCGGCCGTCAGGCGTATCTCGCTGCGTGCACGCTGAAAGGGATCGATGCCGTGGTCGTGAACTATGGCGGCGGCGTCGTCGCGAAACCCGAGGAGCTGTCTTCGCGGCAACCGGTCGCGCCGATCGATTTAACGAAAGATCTGCAGTGCCCGCTGCTCGGATTGTTCGGGGTCGAGGACACACGCCCCTCACAAGACGACATGCGAAAGACCGAAGACGCGCTGAAGAAGAACAATAAAACCTATGCGTTTCACACCTACGAAAACACGGGTCACGCGTTCTTCGCAGTCGACCGCCCGCAATACCGCGTGCATGCGGCGCTGGACGGGTGGAAGAAAGTATTCGAGTGGTTCGGAAAGTATCTGAGCTGACGCTACGCGTCGCTAGTGTTGAGCCCTTTCGACAGAGGCAGGACAGGCTTTAACAAGCTCATGACAGGCCCCGCGAAATCGGAGGGGAAGACCGCAATCTAAACGCCGCGCGCGCTCTGCGCTTCGAGAAAACGCCGGCATAAGGCTCGGCATTCCTCGCTGATCTCGATCACCTTTGCGCCAAGGCATTGGCGATTGACGTGACGCACCTGAACTTTGCATTCGACGGTGGCGCCGGGCTCGAGCTCACAGGTGAGGTGCACCACCTTTCCCACAGGCAGATCTTCGCTGGCTTTGATGAGAAAGCCTCTGTGGCACATGTTCTGGATCAAGCACGGTGTGATGGTGTCGCCGAGCCGCAAGGTTCCGCGACAGCTTACGCTGACCCGCAGATCAGCGCGTAATTCGGGCCTCTCCATGACGAATGCACCCCACGTTTTCGGATCGGCGGATTATACGGGTGGCATAACTGCGGTGGTGCGCGGTGCGGCGCCGCGGGTGCCAAATGCTTCGTGCCAGTGGTGCCGAAGTAAAAAACAGTTTAGGCTGGTTCGCAGAATAACCGCGTTCGAAATGACGCAGGCTTTGCCTGCGTTGAACGAAAGTCGCTGTGCCAACGACGATTCGAAAACGCAGCATCAATGGAGGGGATACCCCATGAAACACCTGTTCGCTTTCACCGCAGCACTGCTTGTTGTCGCGCTAACCGCATTGGGCTGTGCCACACAGGGTCCCCCCGGAACAGGCTGGACCACGCTCCTCGACGGCACCGCCTCGAGCCTTAACAACTGGAACCGCTCCGGCGAGCCCGCAAACTGGCGTTCCGAAGACGGCGTGATTGTCGCTGACAAAGGTGGCAAGGGCAGCAGTCACCTGGTTTCGAAGGATTCGTATCGCGATCATCAGATCTGGGCCGAGTTCTGGGCCGCCGACACGACCAACAGCGGCATTTTCATCCGCATTTCCGATCCGAAGAACATCGGCTCCAAGAACTCTTACGAAGTGAATATTTACGATCAGCGCCCGGAGCCGAGCTACGGCACCGGCGCAATCGTCGACTTCGCGAAAGTGGACCCGATGCCCAAAGCCGGCGGCAAGTGGAATACGTTCCTGATCACGGCCAAAGGTCCCAACCTGATCGTCGTCATGAATGGCGTAGAGACGGTGAACATCAACAACAGCCAGTTTGCGTCCGGCCCACTGTCGCTTCAGTTCGGTGGCGGCAAGAGCGGCCCGATCAAGTGGGGCAAGGTGATGGTGCGGTCGCTGTAAAACGCTGAAGCAGCGCACGGGGTGAGGGACGCTCCACCTCGTCCCCGCTGCGCCGATT
>JBKJPI010000300.1:0-3066 GCA_046595235.1 Burkholderiales bacterium
GATACGACGGCTTCGAAGGCCGCCGGAAAAACGCCGCCGTGAACCTCAACGACGATCTGTGCAGCACGCTGCAGGTAGCGGGCGCGCGAGTAGTAGCCAAGGCCGCTCCAGTGCGCCAGGACGATGTCGGGGTCTGCGCTGGCGAGCGCTGCAACGTCGGGAAAGCGCGCCATGAAGCGCTCGTAATAGGGCACGACCGTTGAAACCTGCGTCTGCTGAAGCATGATCTCCGAAACCCAGATTCGATACGGGTCTCGCGTACCCTGCCACGGCAGATCACGGCGCCCGTGCTGGCGCTGCCAGGCGACGACCTGCTCGCCAAACGCGTGGGGCGTGTTCATCGAAGCACCAGCCGCACCTCGCGCGCCTCGACATCACCGTTTTTCAGTAACCCGATCGCCAGCGTGCCCGTCGCCGGCAAATCCACGAGCGGGTCCAGGAGTTGTTGTCCCGTCAGAACCGCAACGTCGCGTGCGGCTTTGCGTGGAGTCGCAGCCAGACGCGCCGCGTATCGGTTGAGATCGAGCCGATCGAGGTCGATGGCGAAGGTATAGGCCGGTTTCGCAAAACCCGCGGCAGTGACGCGCGCCTTGACGTTGCTATCTGCGACTTTACCTGCGAGCCGCACGACCATCCCTTCTTTCGAGATGTCGAGGCGAGCGTCGCCTTTGACAATCGCGCGCACTCCGTCCGAGGGCAGACGCGCACCCGTAACCCTGAGATCGGCCGTCAACGACGCGAGTGAAATCTCGCGCTGCGCAAGCGCAACCTCGAGCGGCGCCGACATCTCGCCGGTAACGCGATAGCCCCCACGATTGGCGGAGATGTTCATGGCGAATGTCTGCGCGATGAGTCGATCCGACTCGCGAAGGATCGATTCGCTCTGAAGCCTCATATCTGTCGAGCCCGCGGCATCGGTCGCACCCAACGCTGCGCGGACGCCATCGGCGCGCGCAGCACCGGGCGTGAAAACGACGTTCTGCGCGTCGACTGTCGACGTGAACGGCGTCTGCGCGAGCATCGCTTTCATCGACAGCGACAGTGCGCGCAGGGAAAACTCCTTTTGCTGCGTGCGAGCGGTGAACGAAGTCGTCGCGCGCGCGGCGATGTCACGCAAGCTGAGGAGTTGCCCCGCAGCTTCCACATCGGCATCGTGAAGCGTGTAACGCTGCTGTCCGGGATCGGACTCGAAGCGGCCCTTGAGCCCAATTCGCAGTGAAAAGCTTTCGCCGCCATCGCGCGCATTGAACGACAGTGTCATCGGCGTGATGACACCCGGGGCGATGCGTCCGGTCGTCAGGTTGAGCGCCTGAAGCGCATAGCGCGCACCTGAAGCCTGATCTGAGTAGTCGACGCTCGAGCGCTCGACCCGAACGCGTTCGACGTCGAAGCTGGGCGGCAGGCCTTCGCCTTTGAAAAGATCATCGATATTGAGACGGCCATCGGGATACCGCACGATGTGAACGACCCCACCGACAATCACCAGCTCGGAGGCGACGATCTCGCGCGCGAGCAGTGGCCGAAGCTTGAGTCGGACGCGCGCGCTCTCGACGCTGGCAAAGCGCTCACTGCTCTGGCGTTCGGACAGGGTGAGCGCTCCCAGCCGCACCGCGACATCCGGCCAGAACGAGAGCCCGATCTCACCCTGTATGCCGAGCGTGCGCCCAGTCTTTTCCAGCACCAGACTTTCGACTCGATCGCGATAATCGCGTGGATCGAACGTCGAAACGAGATAGGCGATGGTGCCGGCCATCAGGAGTGCGATTGCGCCGAGCGCGCCAAGGGTCGTCTTGAGGACCTTCCGCGGCCGTGGCGCATCGGGGATCGGGCCTGCATTCATGCACCGATTCTAATGGATTCATCAAAATGCTAAGCTTGCCGACCGTCAGGATAAGCTACGGAGATGCCATGACGCTGGTCGCGATGACGCGTGAGATGGGCTCGCTCGGTAAGGACGTCGCGGCGCAGCTGTCGCAGCGCCTCGGCAAGCGTGTTATCCACCACGAGATAATAGGCATGCTCGCGGACAAGATGCGGCTTCGAAAAAGCCACGTCGTGCGCTTCCTCGAGGGCAAGGCCGGTATCTGGGAGCGCATGACCACCGACTCCACGAGTCTTGCGATCTTCACTGCGGACGAGACGCTGAAGCTCGTTGAAGACGGAGAAGTCGCGGTGCTCCGGGGTTGGGGCGCCGTTCATCTTCTGCGCAGCGTTCCCCACGTGGTGCGCGTCCGGGTGTGTGCGCCGTTCGAAACACGTGTCGAGCGGATGATGCAAAGACTCAATACCGAAGACCGGGGATTCGTGGAATCCGAAATCCGGCTATCCGAGGAAGCGCACGCCGCGATCACGCGGCGGCACTTCGGTCTCGAGTGGACGCAGCCCGAACACTATGACCTCGTGCTCAACACCGAACGGGTGCCGATCGATCGCTGCGTCGACGAAATTGCGAGCCTTTTCGCGGAGCCACGGTTCCAGGAAACCCCCGACTCCGTTCGCATGTTCGCCGATCTTGCGCTGCTGACACACGTGCGCGCGGCCCTTCGTGCCGACCCGCGAACGTCGAAGATGAACGTCCTCGTCGCCGCCAGTGACGCGCGCATCACGCTCTCGGGTGTGATCGAGCCCGGCCTCGAGGAGCGTGATGCGGTCGACGTGGCACAGAGCGTTCGCGGCGTCTCAGAAGTCGAAAGCTCGCTCCGTGTCACTGCGGCGTCTCGCTACAAAATGGACAGCTGAACCGGCGCGCGGCCCGCTTTGCCGCGCAAATTTGTTTGTCATGGATGGAGGGGGGTTATGAAAAAAAGTGCCTACGGAATCATTCTGGTCGCAGCGCTCAGCGGCGGCGCTCAGGCGCAGACCCAACAGGAGCTGATACGCGACGGTAATGGGGGCAACACCGACAATGTGCTCACCTACGGCATAGGCTATCACCAGCAGCGTTACAGCCCGCTCCGGCAGGTCAACAAGAACACCGTGAAGCGGCTGGTTCCGGTATGGACGGCGTCGCTCGCGAACGAATTCGGCGAACAGGGCCAACCGCTCGTGCACGACGGCATTCTTTAT
>JBKJPI010000521.1:0-4753 GCA_046595235.1 Burkholderiales bacterium
CGCCCGGGGTTACAACGCTGCCGGCGGGCTGCTGCTGGGCCGCAGTGCCGAGGCTCGCGAACGCGGCTGCCGCGCACGCGGCGGTCAGAACAAGACGAAAGCACGAACGCATGATGAACTCCTTTATGAAGGGGAACCACTGTTCAGGTGACGCAAGGCGCATGCCGCGAAACCCTCTGCCGGCGGACCGTCCGGTGAGGGGCCATCTTGCTTCGCGTGATCTGCAGTGGCCACATGCTTAGCGGCTGCCGTCGCATCCCGCTGTCATTGCTGCCGCAGTGGGGCGCTCCCCTAGCCGGCGAGCAGCAGCGCGTTGGGCGTGAAGACCCGCGTCGCACATATGGCCGTACGCGGCCATTTGAATTCAGCCACACGCCCGAAACTTATTCTCTCGACGTCAAGGCATCTACGGAATTTTCTCGCGATGTGGACGTCAAACTGAAAGCTTGTCCCTAAAACAACAGGAGAAACCCATGAGGAAGAAACATCATGCTCTGGCCGCCGCGGCCGCATTGATTGTGATCGCTCAGACCACGCCCGCACACAGCCAGGAATGGCCCGAGCAGCCAGTTCATATCATTGTGCCCTTCAGCGCCAGCGGCGGGACCGACATACAGGCGCGCATTCTCGCCGATGCATTCAGCCGCAGCATGAATGGCACCTTTCTCGTGGACAACAAGCCGGGGGCAAGCGGTTTGATCGGCGCGCAGCACGCCGCCGCGGAGCCCGCGAACGGCTACACGATTCTCTTTACCACCGCGACGCTCGCGATCAATCCGACACTTTACGGAAAGCGCTGGACCGTTGACCCGCTCCAGGATCTCGAACCGGTGAGCTGGATCACTTCGGCCCCGCTCGTGCTCATTGTTCATCCGTCGGTTCCTGCCAGATCCGTCACCGAGCTCGTATCCCTCGCGAAGCAACAGCCGGGCCTCATGAACACCGGCATCAACACGCCGGGCAGCACGAGTCACCTGGCAGCGGAAATGCTCAAGCAGAAAGCCGGTCTCGAGCTGACGCTCGTGCCTTTCAAAGGCGGCGGGCCGGCGGTGCTGTCGGTTATACGCGGCGAGACCGATTTCCTGTTCGCGACGGGTCCGGCGGCGGCTTCGCATATCCGTTCGCATCTGGTGCGCGGGCTCGCGGTAACCACACCCAAACGCTCCTCGGCCTTCCCGGACCTGCCTACCATGAACACGTTCTATCCCGGATTCGAGACCGACAACTGGTATGCGATGTTCGTGCGCAAGGGAACGCCGCCGCAAATCGTACAGAAGCTGAACGCGGAAATCCGCGAGGCGCTCAAGACTGAACGAGTCAGGCAGTTCATAGCACGCGAGGGCCTGGATGCGGTGGGCAGCTCGCCACAAGAGCTTTCAACGCAGGTCAGACGCGAGATGGAGAAATACCGCGAGGTCATTCGCGTCGGGCAGATCAGCCTGAAGTAACCACCCTCGCGCTGGATGGGCGATAACTTCGACAGCGCTCATGCGAGTCATATGACTGGCAGAGAGACGACCGCAAGGACCACTGCGAATGTCGAAGGGGTCATGATGTCGAAAGCTCTCGGATGCGCACAGGTGCAGTGTAGGGTCAATCCGTTCGATGCGACAAGAGAGCAACGCGCACGGGTCTGTCGATTGCTACGGAATCAGATTCAGAGAATCTCGCGACTGGGTCAGCAGCAGCGATAACCAAGAGGCAGTTCTCATTCGAGCTGCCTCAAACGGGGCCGGGCTCGGGATTCTGTCTTCAAGAACCTAGCCGGGCGCCGCTCAGCCAATTCCTACTTTCAAGGAAGCCTCACATGAAACTTGCATACTCTACGGCAGCGATGCTGCTCGCAATAACGACTCTTGCCGCGTGCGAAAAAAAGACGGAAACAACCGTTTCGACAGCTGCAAGCGATGTCAAGGCGCAGGTGGAAAACCAGATCGAGAAAGCAGGCGCGATGATCGACGATGCCACGGTCACGGCAAAGGTGAAGTCTGCTTTCATCGTTGATCCGATGGTGAAAGGTCTCTCCATCGATGTCGATACGAAAGCGAACGTGGTCACGCTCAACGGCGCTGTGCAAAGCGCCGAAGCGCGCCAGCAGGCCGAGCAGATTGCGAAGACAGTCGAAGGCGTCAAGGAGGTGAAGAACAACCTCACGGTGGGTCAGCAAAAAGGCGAAAGCACCAGCGGGGCTGCCGAACCCAGCCAGTCAATGGAACATTTGCAGAAAGCTGCTCAGCGGCTGCGCGAATCCATTCAGGCGATGGCGCAGGAGAATGCAGGTCCGCGGCGTAATCAGGCGATAAAGGAAGCCCAGCAGGCGCTGCTGCAAACAAACCAGGCGATGACGCAGCTTCCGCCCGAGATGCGCTCAGGCGACACACCTTCGACAACAGCAGGCCAGGGCTCTACTTCGTCCGGAGGGGGGAAGGGATCGGCGGGCTCGAGCCCGCAGGATCACTCTGCTTCGATGGACCGTCTGCAGAAAAGCGCTCAGCAGTTGCGCGAATCGATCCAATCGATGGCGCAGGAGGCACCAGGTGCGCGCCGCAATGATGCGATCAAGGCGGCCAACCGTGCACTCATGGATGTGAATCAGGCGATGGTTCAGTTGCCGCCCGAGATGCGCAACGAGAAATAAGCTGTTCGAAAGCGCGCAACTGCACGCTTCAGCCCGGCGGCTCGCGTTCTGCGATGGCGGACGATTGCGTAGGGTCTCGTCTGCAAGGCAGAGCGTCTTAACTTCAATCAGCTCGTGACGAACGGCCGGATCCGCCGCTCTCAGGATTGATCTTGCGAAGCTCTCGCAGCGCCAGTGAAGAGCCACGACGTGATTATCTTCTGAAGGACCGCTCGAGTTTCCTGATGCGAACGGCACGGCCTGTATTACTCACGGTTGCATTGACGGCCACCGCAACGCTGGCCGTAGTCTGGCTGACCCTGAATCTAAGTCTCGGCGACAAGCAGATCGACTCGCGTTTGACGCGGCTTTATTCGGTGGCGGACCCGCAGTTTCCGCGCACTATGGGCATGATGCTGACGCCGGCGCTCGTCCCCGGGAACCAGGCGCAGGAGCTTCTCAATGGCGATCAGATCTTTGCCTCGATGCTGAGCGCCATCCGCGCAGCGCGCGAGACGATCACGTTCGAGACTTATATCTTCTGGTCAGGCGCGATCGGAGAAGAATTTGCCGATGCCCTGGCCGAGCGTGCTCAAAGCGGCGTAAACGTTCACATTCTCCTCGACTGGATTGGCGGCAAGCTCGACGAAGGATTTCTCTCACGGATGCGGGATGCGGGCGCGGAGATCCGCCGCTACAACACGCCGCACTGGTACAACCTCGCGCGGCTTAACCATCGCACGCACCGCAAGCTGCTGGTGGTTGATGGAAAAATCGCCTACACCGGAGGAGTGGGCATTGCCGATCACTGGCGTGGGAATGCACAGGGGCCGCATCACTGGCGCGATACTCATTTCCGGGTGGAAGGGCCGGTGGTTGCGCAAATGCAATCGGCTTTCAGCAATAACTGGATTCAGGCCACTGGCGCAGCGCTGCACGGCGAACGCTACTTTCCGCAGCTCTATTCGGTCGGTACGCAAGCCGCTCAGGTCTTTACGAGCTCGCCCGGAGCCGGCGCCGAGAGTGTGCAGCTCATGTATCTGTTGTCGATCACCGCGGCTGCCGAGTCGATCCGCCTTTCAGCGTCGTATTTTGTACCTGACGAGGTTTCAATCAAGACAATGGTTGATGCGCTTGGGAGAGGCGTGAAGATACAGATCATCGTGCCCGGGCGCCACATGGACCAGGAGATCGTGCGCCGCGCATCGCGTGCACAATGGGGAAGGCTGCTCGCGGCGGGCGCCGAGATCTACGAGTACCAGCCGACCATGTATCACGTGAAAGTCATGATTGTCGACGGGCTGTGGGTATCGGCGGGATCGACCAACTTCGACAGCCGCTCGTTCAGCATCAACGATGAGGCCAATCTCAACGTCTACGACGCGCAATTCGCGCAGCGCCAGATTCAAGTGTTCGAACATGATTTGAAGTCGGCGCGGCGAGTTACATTGCAGGAATGGGAGAATCGATCGTGGAGGGACAAGTCTCTCGATTTCGGCGCGTCGTTGCTGAGCTCGCAGCTGTGAAGCGCGGCGTCGCTGATGTTCGCCGCCGCACCTCCAGGCGACTGCTGTATCGTCATACGGCAGACGGCGGACGCTTTCACGTCGCGGGCGTGAACACATTGCGCCCACCCGGTGCAGTACGTCAGCCCTTCGAAGAACTATTGCTCATTGTCGGAGTCACAAAGGAAGCTGCGGCGGCTTTCACGCCAGCCGCCGCAGCTGACAAAAGCGAAGGTTCTCTCCTCTCGCCTGCGTCAAGGGCGCGGCTGCGGCCGCGCCCTTTTTTTAAAGCAGTGCGCTTGCGGGGTGATCAGCCTAACGAGCGAGAGCTTGCCGGCCGCGACCTTGCGCCCCGCGAACGTGGCCGAGTACGGCGAAAGCAACGGCATGTCGACATTATCGAAACGTGCTCTGATGTCGAGAAATTTCTCCGGATCGCGCGGGATCAGGACGCCATCGGCGCGCGCTTCGCCGTAGCGATCGACCGTGCCCCCAAGCTTCAACTCGGCGCGTGCGTCCGGATCGGACGAGATGCCGACGATCGATCCGCCGAGCGCCTGAACCTGGGTCGCGAAAGGCAGCACGAGGCTCAGGTCGGCAAAGTCGAGGGTCCCGTTGTCGAGCCGAATCG
>JBKJPI010000585.1:0-6490 GCA_046595235.1 Burkholderiales bacterium
ACTCCAAGCCGAATCGCTGTGAGAACGTCCTGCAGCGGCCGCCGCGAACGCACGTGCATGTGAACGTCGCCCGCCGCCACGAGCGGTAGGCCGCTTGTCGCTGAGAGCGTGCGTAGCGCCGCCAGCCTCGCAGCATCGTGCGCGCCGTAGACGAGCTCGGCTGCAATCCAGGCACGTAAAGGGAATCGCTGCGAGACGAAGAGTGCGTGCGCCTGATCGGGTTTTGCGCCGGGCAATAAGAGGGCGAGGCAGTCGGCAAGACCGTCATCGAGGTCGGACATCTCCACACGATAATTACCCTTGGATGCCCGCATTCGCGCTTTTGTAATGAGCGCGCACATTGCGCCGTAACTCGCTCGATCCGGCGCGAGCAGGACGAGCCTGGGGCCATCGGCGATTCTGACTTCGGTGCCGATGATGAGCTTAAGCCTGGTGTTCGATGCCTTTTCATTGAGCTCTTTTGCTGCGATGTGCGCGCGCACCACACCGGCAACCGAACATTCGTCGGTAATCGCGAGCGCGCAGTACTGAAGCGCATGCGCGCGTGCAACGAGCTCCTCGGCATGAGCTGCGCCGCGAAGGAAGCTGAAATTGCTAACGCAATGCAATTCGGCGTAAGCCGGAAGAGAGCCGCTTCGGCCTGCCGTTCCGGGCGGTGAACGAACAGGGCCAACGGAAGGTTCCCCCCGTTGCCCGCCTCCTTCGGTTGAAGGCGCGTTCACCCGTTGATTGCTCTTAAGCGAAAAAACCGTGCAGAAACCATCCCGCGTTCGCATTGCGCTCGCGGTAGATCCACAACAGCGATTCCGATGGATTGGATGCAACGAAGTAATCGCGCAAGACGTCGCGGCCATCCCACCAGCCGGATTCGATGCGCTCGGGCCCCGCAATAAGCGTGAGGCGGCCGTCGTAGCAAGGGGCGGCCGCGATCTCACTCAGGGGCCGCGGCTGAGGCAGGAGCCAGAGCGGCCTTCCTGCGATCGCGTCTGAAGCGGTGTCCTGACTGCCCGGCTCACAAGCCCGCCATGCGCATTCGGGACGATGATCGGCATAGCGCGAGAGCCCGAGCACTGCGGTATCGCCCAGGCGTGCGCGCAGACGCTCGATCAATTGAGCCGCCGCTTCCTCCTGTTGACCGGCATCCGGCAGGAGCGAAAGATTGCGCGAAGCAAGCGGCAGCAGGAGCTCACTTTCGATCGCGATCGCAGTCGCGGGGCAGGGCAGTGTCGTGCGGTCGAGCTTCTCGCGAAGCACGCTCGTCAGATGATCCGCATCGCGCGTCGCGGCAACGAGCGACAGGATGATTTTCGTCGCGTCGCGCCGATGATGCTCGAACGTGAACGTAAGGCGCTGCACGCCATTTGACGTCGCGGCGAGAAAGCCGCACAGCTCCACCAGAAGCCGGCGTGCGGCGAAAAGCAGCATTTCGGCTTCGTGCGCAGGCGCCGGCAGAGGCTGCGCTGCTGTGAAAACTGTTGGAGGCGTGAAAAATACACGCGGATCGGGTACCACACCTCGCGCGCGGTCGAGGTCATCAAGAAAAGCGGGGCCAAGCCGGCGCGCCATACCGTCGCGAGGGAGACTCAGGCAATCGCCTACAGTACTCGCGCCAATATTTCGAAGGAGTGTCAGCATTTCAGGCGCCGCTTCCATCACTTCGAGGGGCAGATCGGGGAGGCTCGTGCGGAGCGTCTCGAGGTGACGCAGCCTTACTGAGAGACCGGCGCGTGCGAACCACTGCGCCGCAAGCGGTGTGGGCGCGCATGCAATGGACGCATTAAACCCAAGTGCGGACAAACCTTCGCTAAGAGCGCTCCACAAATGCTTGAGCCCGTGGAATAGGGGGAGCGAGCCTTCGACTTCGAGGAGAATTTCCGTCGGAGGGGCAATGCTCACGGCGGGCGTGAACTGAATGGCCCAAGCAGCAATGCGCTCGACCGCAGCTTCTTCGGCAGAAGTATCGCGAGGAACGATGCGCAGATCGGAAGCGAGCGCCTGAGCGGCCGCGACCGGCATGCCGGACTTTACGCCGCGCTGAAGCGCTGCTTCATTGCAGGCAACGAGGCGATCGCGCGAGGCGTCCGAGACGGCAAGGGCAGGTGCAGCCTCGGGAGCTCCAGCATTCATCGTCCGCGAATAGACTTCGAGAGGCAACGCGGCAAAATGAAGCGCCAACCACAACATGACCCATGTGCTACGAAAAATTACTCGAGCGCGGCGAGCAGCGGTTCGCGGATTTCAGGTTGCCGGAGAGATCTCGGGCGCCGTGCGAAGGCGCCGTGCAGATCGAGCGCTATCGGTGCCGGCAAACCGCCGCCGCGCCGTTTGAGTATGCGCACGATCGTCCGGCCTTCTGCGCGTGAGACGTGAAGTCGCAGCGCCGCTGGAGATGCGGGTGCAACGCGCGCGGAGCGGAATAAAAAAAGTGAAGTCGACGCGTTTTCCGCGGCAAGCTGAAGGCGGCGCAGCGCGCGCTCATGAATATGATCCTGCCACAGGAGCACGGCACCGCAGCACGAAGCACGCAGGGCCTGCTCGCATGCCCAGACATTATCTTCAGCCGTGCGTGTTTCCACGAGCAGGAGCCGCTCGAGGCGCACGCCATGAGCTGCAAGCGCGGGTGCGTAAGGAAGGTGCAGCGGAGCTACGACCGTTATCCAGCGCGCAGCCTGTGTGAGCTTTGCCGCTGCCGGCAACGTGAGCTGAAGCTCGCCGACGCCGCTTCGCTCGGCGTAAATTTCGGTGATTGCTCCGGTGGGCCAGCCGCCACCCGGAAGATGGGCGTCGAGTTCGGTGAAACCTGTGGGTAGTCCCGGCGCCACGCGCGCGCATTCGCTGCCCCGCCAGAGCGCAGGATGATCGAGCACCGCATCGAGTGAACGAGCCGGAGTCGGAGGTAAACGCGAGCGCACAGCGCGCGCCGTAAAATTTTCGCGGGCGCCGGGATCGCGCGTTAAAGCCGGAAGAGGCAGATCGCAGTCGCGTGTGCTAAACCCGAGCGCGCTCATAGCGACCGTCCGTTGCGAATGACGCCCACAGCGATGCCCTCGATCTCGAGCATCTCGCGCTTCAGGTCGACGACACGCGTCGCAAAGTCGGGGTTTTCGGCGATCAGCTCGACCTTGTCACGATTTTTACGGATACGTTTGACTGTCACCTCGTCGTGCAATCGGGCAACGACGATCTGTCCCGATCTGAATTCAGTCGTGCGATGCACCGCGAGAAGGTCGCCGTCGAGAATGCCGGCATCGCGCATGCTCAAGCCGCGTACTTTCAGGAGGTAATCGGCGTCGGGGTTGAAAAGCGATGAATCGAGCTGGTAACGGCCTTCGACGTGCTCGGCGGCGAGGATCGGCGAACCGGCTGCAACGCGCCCGATCACAGGGATGCCGGGCTCCTGCTTCAGGCGGATCCCCCTCGATGCTCCAGGAATCATCTCGATCACGCCTTTGCGCGCGAGCGCTTTGAGGTGCTCCTCGGCGGCATTCGGCGAGCGAAATCCCATGGCCTGACAGATTTCACTGCGCGTAGGCGGGTAGCCGGATTTTTCGGTGTATTGCTCGATGAGTTTTAGAATTTCGGCCTGGCGGGCGGTAAGCGTGTCCATGGGCATCTCCTTGACTGTAAGTATATACAGTAAATGAACGGAGGCAAGGGCGGCAAGCGCTGCGGTAACGGGCGGTAAAAGCTGCCTTACTATTGGTTTGCAGAGGTAAATTTGTTACACTTCAAGGCTTCTGTTGGGAAAAAACGATGGGCGACTCGCCCATTTTTTGTTTTTGGCGCCTGACTAACGTAGGACAGACGTAGGACAGCGCGGTGATGGACCTGCAGCAGACGCTGGAATCGACATTGACTGGGTTGGGTTACGAGCTCGTCGACTTCGAGCGGTCCGGCAAAGGCAAGCTTCTGCGGGTGTACATAGACAAGGCCGGCGGCATCAACGTCGACGATTGCGCGACGGTGAGCAACCATTTGAGCCGTTTGTTTGCAGTCGAGAGCATCGATTACGACCGCCTCGAGATCTCTTCGCCGGGGCTCGATCGACCGCTCAAGAAAGAGGAAGATTTTGTGCGGTACGCCGGCCACAAAGCGCGAATCAAGATGCGCGTGCCGGTCGAAGGACAACGGAATTTTATAGGGGTGCTGCGGGAAGCTGGCGCGGGCAGGGTGGAGATCGATGTGGACGGTAAGATGGTGTCCCTCGATCTCGCAAATCTCGATCGCGCGCGCCTCGTTCCCGCACTTTAACGGCGTAACAGGATGATGCTGGCGGCAGCACACGCATCCTCATTCTGTTATGCGCAGGAGTCGAGATGAGCCGCGAAATATTGTTGCTGGTGGACGCGCTGTCGCGCGAGAAGAACGTCGACAAGGAAACTGTCTTCGGCGCGCTCGAGCTCGCGCTTGCTTCGGCCACCAAGAAGCGCTTTCAGGAGGACGTCGACGTGCGCGCAGCAGTCGATCGTGCTACCGGCGACTTCTCCTTCTTCCGCCGCTGGCAGGTCGTGCCGGAGGAAGAGTTCGAAGTGCCTTCACGCCAGTACATGCTGCGAGAGGCCATCGAAGACAATCCCGACATCAAGATGGGTGAGTACCGCGAAGAGACGCTTTCAGGGCTCGAAGTAGGCCGCATCGGCGCCCAGACCGCGAAGCAGGTCATTCTGCAGAAAATACGCGATGCCGAGCGCGAGCAGATTCTGAACGACTTCCTCGCGCGTAAAGAATCGCTCGTGACCGGCGTCATCAAGCGCATGGAACGCGGCAATGCCCTGATCGAATCGGGTCGCCTCGAATCGGTGCTGCCGCGCGACCAGATGATCCCCAAGGAAAACCTCCGGATCGGCGACCGTGTGCGCGCGCTCATCTTCAAGATCGATCGTGTCGCCCGGGGCCCGCAGCTGGTCCTGTCACGCACCGCGCCCGAATTCATCACGCGGCTTTTCGAGCTCGAAGTGCCGGAGCTCGAAGACGGCCTGCTTGAAATCAAGGCCGCGGCACGTGACCCCGGCTCGCGCGCAAAGATTGCCGTCCATTCAAACGATGCGCGCATCGACCCGATCGGAACGTGCGTCGGCATGCGCGGTTCGCGTGTGCAGGCCGTGACGTCGGAGCTTGCAGGAGAGCGCGTCGACATCGTCCTGTGGAACCCCGATCCCGCCCAGTTCGTCATCAACGCTCTGGCGCCGGCGGAAGTCAGCCGTATCACCGTCGACGAAGAAAAGCACAGCATGGACATCGTCGTGGAAGAGGTGAATCTCGCCCAGGCCATCGGCCGTAACGGACAGAACGTAAGACTCGCAGCCGAGCTGACAGGCTGGGAATTGAACATCATGACGCTCGACGAGTCCGAGAAGAAGACCGAGGAAGAGACCACGCGCATCCGCAGCATCTTCATGGAAAAGCTCGACGTCGATGCGGAAGTCGCCGATATCCTCGTGCAGGAGGGGTTCTCGACCCTTGAGGAAGTGGCATACGTTCCACTCACCGAAATGCTCGAGATCGATGCTTTCGATGAGACGACCGTGAACGAGCTTCGCAGCCGCGCGCGCAACGCACTACTTACCCAGGCGATCGCGAGCGAAGAGAAGGTCGAGCACGACATCGAGGATCTGCTGAAGGTGGAGGGCATGGACAACGATACGGCGCGCCTCCTTGCATCGAAAGGCGTGAGCACGCAGGAAGAGCTCGCTGACTATGCAACCGACGATCTTGTCGAAGATACCGGTCTGGACGAAGAACGTGCCAAGGAGCTGATCATGGCTGCGCGCGCACCGTGGTTTGCAGAAGACAGCGCGTGAAAAACTACGACGCACCCTTCGGGCGCAAAAAGTAGCTTGGGCGCCTCGAGCGCTATGCAAGATTTACGATAGAGCAAATTAAAGAACTAGATGGCGCAAATAAACGTTACGCAATTCGCTAAAGAGCTCGGGCTGCCGCCCACGCTGCTGATCGAGCAGCTGCAGGCCGCGGGTGTCGCGCGCGCATTGACTGCGGAGACTTCGCTCACCGAAAAAGACAAGACCCAGCTTCTGGATTACCTGCGCCAGTCGCACGGCGCGAAAGAATCGAAGCAGAAGATTACGCTCACGCGAAAGCAGACGACGGAGATCAAGAAATCCGACGCCACGGGTAAGTCGCGCACGATCCAGGTCGAAGTCCGCAAGAAGCGCGTGCTCGTCAAGCGCGAGGCGGTCGAGCCCGAGCCCGTAGAAGTGCCGAAAGTCGTACTCAATGCCGAGCAGGTCGCACTCCGGGAAGCGGAGGCGAAACAGCACGCCGAGCTCGCGTCGCGACAGGCCGGCGATATCGAACGCAAAGCCGAGGAGCGGCGGAAGAAAGAAGCCGTTGCCGAAGCGCCTGCTCTCGAGCCGCAACCCGAGATCCAGCCCGAACCGGCGGCGGCTGCAACCGCCGCCCCTCCAGTTGCAGGCGCTGCCGCGCCTGCGGCCGGGGCCGTTGTCGAAGGCACGCTGCACAAGCCTACGAG
>JBKJPI010000623.1:0-4789 GCA_046595235.1 Burkholderiales bacterium
AGGCACCACGTCCCACTGCATGCCGAACATCCCGTCATCACCGACCATGACACGTTGCCCCGCCTGCACCTCGTTTTTTTTCTCCTTCGTGTTCGGAAGCAGATGGACGACGTTGCCTTCCTGATCGTAAAGATCGGCATAGACAAATCCGGGGAAGCTCGCACCCGTGACTTCGACGATGAGCTTGTCGCCTTCCCGGGCTGTTTTCGCACCGCCCTTCAGCGCAACGGTGGGGAGTCCTGACGGCGGCTGCACGAATGTCGCAAGCGCGGACACGACATTGCAATAAGACGGCGGCACGACCTGGACGTTGCCGGCATCCACGCGACCGACCCCTTTGACGGCTGTAACGTCATTCTTGATCTTGGTGAGATCGCTCTCGCTGGCAACATGACCGCGGAGCACGGCGGCGCCGCCATCAAGCGACGCCTCGAGTCGCGCGCAGTCGAATCCCGCCAACTTTTCGCGAACCTGCTCGAGCACGCCCGCGCCCGCTGTCGGTGCGCTCGCCGCCGGCGTAATCGCCACGGGCACTTCCACTGCGGCTTTCGGCGCCTCGACTGACGGCGCGCGAGTGAGGTAGATGTAACCGACACTCGCCAGGACTGCGGCAATGAGTCCACCGCCAATCGCCGCGTATTTCGTCGCAGGCGTGGTGCTCGTTCTGGGCGCCGGCGGTGATGCGACAGGCCGCGCCGCGGGTGCGGTCGTCGGGTCGCCGGTTCGACGTTCGCCGGTCAATGGAATGAAGCGTGTCGAAGGGTCGCGCTCTTGAAAGCCGAGCGAGCGCCTGAATTCCGCGATGTTCTGGGGGCGCTGCTCCGGCCGTACGGTAAGGGCCGCATCGATTGCGCGAAGGAAAGAATCGCTGTAGCGGCCGGCAGCGCTCTGCGCCAGCGGGACGAGTGAGTCCGACATCACACGTGCAACGGACGGCACCGGCGCCTTCCCCGTGATCGCGAAGTAAATGACCGACGCAAGCGCGTAGAGGTCGGTCCATGGACCCTGTCTCATGTCCGGTACTTCAGCGTATTGCTCGATCGGCGCGTAGCCGGGCTTTAGAATCACCGTGAGTGCCTGCGTCATGTCGCCGATGACGCGGCGCGCGGCGCCGAAGTCCAGAAGGAGCGGCGTTTCGTCCGGGAGAATCAGGATATTGTCCGGCGCGATGTCACGGTGATAGCACTGCCGGTTGTGAATGATCTCGAGCGCGTCCAGCAGATGTGCGAGGAGCGCTTTAAGATACGTTTCGTCAGGCGGAGCCTCCCGATCCTGCAATGCGTGCTTCAGCGTGACGCCTTCATAGTAAGGCATGACCATATAGGCCGTGCCGTTCGCTTCCCAGAAGCGATAAACCTTAACCAGTGAATGATGATCGAACTGGGCGAGCAGCCGCGCTTCGTTGATAAAGCTGCGAAGCCCCGCTGCGAAAGTCTCTGCGTGCTTGTCCGACTTCATGACGACCGTGCCGCCTTCGCGCGCGGCGAGCTGCGCCGGCATGTATTCTTTTAGCGCCACTTTGCGGTCAAGGGAGTGATCGTGCGCAAGATAGACGATGCCAAAGCCGCCTTCGCCGACCAGATCGAGAATCTCGAACTCCCCGATTTTCGTTCCCACCTCGAAGGCGTTATGCCCGAGGAATGTCGGCTGCGCCGACAACGAAGAAAGCTGGGGTGCCGTTGTCGTCATCAACAGTGTGGCGTCGGTGCCGGCAGCGGGGGTGGGCGTAGCCGTGCGACCGTCGTCGGATGGCCCGATCCGGGTGCGCGCGTCGTTCGTCTCGACGAGGCGCGTTTGGTCATCGTCCGGTTCGACGAGGCGCGTGTGGTCGTCGTCAGAAGGCACTGAAGTCATGGCCCGAGGTGCCGATAATAAGGTTTCTTGATTTCATATGCTTGCCTCGAGCCGCAGCGGGGTGTAATTAGGACACGGGGCCAGAATAGGTGATCAGTACGGCAGCCGCAATGTGATGTCTTCGGACACGCGATGTCAACGGAAAAACCCATAGATTCCCAAAATACGCCGTCGCGGCAGCCCGATCGCGAGGAAGTGCTCGCCGTTCTCTTCGCGGACCTGTGTGACAGCACGCGCCTTTATCACGACCTGGGGGATGCGGCTGCACATGCGCTCGCAGCACAATGTCTCACCCTCATCGGTGATGTAACGGCACGCGTCGGCGGTACTGTGGTGAAAACTATCGGTGATGGCGCGATGACCACGTTTTCGACCGCAGACCTCGCCTACCAGGCCGCAATGGATATTCAGGACGCGCTCCGCGGCGGGCGCCTGCGCATCAAGATCGGTTTTCACCTGGGGCCCGTGCTCGTCGCTGCCGGTGACGTCTTCGGCGATACGGTAAATCTCGCCGCTCGCGTGATGGCACGTGCGGGACCAGGGGAAATCCTTCTGACGGGGTCGTGTGTCGAGATGATCCGCCCGGCGTTTCGATCCAACGTGAGTCTCCTGGACACGACGCCTGTGAAGGGAAAGCCCGATCCGATCGAGATTTATCGCGTGGTCTGCGAAGATGAAGAGAACGTCACCGTCATAGTTGCACCAACGCGCATCATGGAGCGCCGTCGTGCGGTCATCTTTATTTATCGTGACATCGAGATCAGGCTGCACACGCGCGGAGGTCCGCTCCTCATGGGGCGTGATGCGGGATGCCGCCTGGTCGTACCGAGCGAATGGGCTTCACGGCGGCATGCGACGATCGATATCGAACGTAACCACTTCGTGCTGACTGACCACAGCAGCAACGGGACTTACGTCGTCGAAGAAGGCGGCACGCAGCGCTTCGCGAAGCGTGAGGGTGTACCGCTCACGGGTTTCGGCATCATCTCGCTCGGGGTACTGCCGGATCAGAACCCCGACGATCTCATCCGCTATCGATACGCGCCCGGCATTGCGGCTGACGACGCGTTGGCCGGAAACTAAGTGCTGAGTCCGAAATGCATCTAGACATTGCAGAGCTTTCCGAACGCGGCGGCCGCACCGAGAACCAGGACGCGTTCGCGTACTGGCAGGGGCCCGACGCCTCGTACTTCGTCGTCTGCGACGGGGCCGGGGGGCATCTTGGGGGCGGCGTTGCTGCGACCGTAGCGGTTAATGAAGCAATCGCGTGGATGCAGAAGATGCGCGCGTGCACGGGTGCAAACGTAGAGGCAGCGATGCGCTGCGCAAACGATGCGCTCGTCCGCGAGCAAAAGGCACAGCCACAGTATTCACAGATGCGCGCGACGATCGTAGCACTTGCGCTCGACTTGAAAGGCGGTACCGCAGCCTGGGGACATCTCGGCGATTCGAGGCTCTACTGCTTTCGCGACGGACGCATACTCACCCAGACACGCGATCACAGCGTGGTGCAAAGCTTCGTCGATGCCGGCTATCTGAAGCCCGACCAGCTACGCACCTCACCCGACCGCAGCAAGCTCCTGAGCGCGCTGGGCGATCCGGAGCAATTCGAGCCTGCTGTCGAGCAGCAGGCGTTTACGGTTGCGCCCGGCGATCGCTTCCTGCTCTGCACCGACGGACTATGGGAGTACGTGCAGGAGAGCGAGATGGAGGATGCCCTCAGGGAGGCTACGGCGGCGCAGGCCTGGTTGGACGCGCTTCAGCGCCTCGTTGTCGCGCGCGGCAAGCGTAAACACGACAACTACTCCGCACTCACGATATGGTGCGACTAATCCGTAGCGGCGGTGGGCGACCTTAGCATCCGGTCCAAAATGCCCTGCCAAGCAGGACGCAACGTGGCTCTTTCACCGCCTGCGCAGGTGGGGGCACGAAATTGTGGGTCGAGCGCGCGTTTCTCGTATCTCAGGGCTTGGCGATCGAGCCCGCGCTCGAGGTCATACAGACAAACCTCGTAACTCGGCGGGCCGTTATTCAGATCGGAGTGCCTTCGCTGCCAGAGCACCAATCTGCGCTCGTCGCGGGGACCGCCGTGGGAAGCCCGCGGGAACAGGCGCGCGACCCGCTTCCGCGTCTATTATCGCGGTTGAGCGCGCTCGCCTGATCCGTGCGAAAGTGCAGGTCGCTGAACCGAGATGGGGTGTTGAGCAGGGCACAGCAATGATCGTAGACAGGTTCTGTGCATTTGTATGCAGTCCGAAGGCGTAATCGGTCTTAACGCAGCGCAAGTGCCTGAGGCAACGTGACGTATTTCATAACGAGCGGCGTGCACGCAGAGGTTTAATGAGCTTGTATTCTCTTTAATCACCATCTAAGGAACTCCCGATGAAAGTCCGTTCAAATCTGATGTTTGGTGCCTTACTCTCGTTGGCTACCCTTACGTCGGCGGGCGCCGGTGAGCGAGACACAAAGTCGTATGGCCAGAAAGCGCCGTCGGCGAAACAAGTCGAGACCTTCCTCTTCCCGGAAGCTGAATGCGAGAACGTCAAGTATCAATGCCTCGCCGTTCGTCCTTCTACCGAGCGTTCGATCGGCGTTGACGTGAAGTTCAACACCGGCTCGTCCGACCTCACGCCGCAAGCGCGCACCCAGCTCGATGGATTGGGCAAGGCACTCGCCGCGCGTAACGGAAAACTCGCCGCGGGTGAAATCGTGATCGAAGGCCATACCGATGCGCGTGGAACTGACGAGCTCAACAAGCGCCTGTCCGCACAACGCGCCCAGGCAGTGGTCAAGCATCTCGTCAGCACGCACGGTGTCGATGCGAAAGTGCTGAAGCCGGTGGGGAAGGGCAAGGAGCAACTGCTTGACGCAGCAAAGCCGGATGCGGAAGCAAATCGCCGCGTCGAGCTCGTGCGTACCGCTCAGAAATAACACG
>JBKJPI010000005.1:0-10245 GCA_046595235.1 Burkholderiales bacterium
ACGACGTCATAGCCGTCGGCCTGCTCGACCAGTGCCTGCATGTTGCTGCCCCGCCCCGAGATGAGGACGACCAGCGACTTCATGACGGATTTGCACGCTCAGGTGCGGCGGCGTGCAACGCTCGCTCTGACGCGCAGGCGCAGACGCGCTTCACGCAAAAACCGTCTGCGGCTCGCCGGCACCCGTCCGATCGATGACACCGATGCGATACGTGGTCTCGCCGGCGGCGGTCAGTATTTGCATTGATTCATCCGCGTGATGCTGCGCAACGACGAGCGCCATGCCGATGCCGCAGTTGAAGACGCGGAACATTTCGTCGTCCGCGACGTTGCCTTGCGCTTTCAGCCACTGAAAGAGCGTCGGCAACGCCCACGCCTTTGCATCGAGACGCGCGGTGAGACCTGCGCCGAGCACCCGTGGAACGTTCTCGGTGAGGCCGCCGCCGGTGATGTGCGCGAGTCCTTTCGGTCTCAGCTTCTTCATGAGCTCGAGCACGGGCTTTACGTAAATACGCGTCGGCGCGAGGAGGAGGTCCGCAAGTGTCGAGCCGTCGAGCGCCGTGTCGAGTTCGGCCTTTCGATGCTCGAGGATTTTGCGAATGAGCGAATACCCATTCGAATGGGCGCCATCGCTCGCGAGGCCTAGAACGACATCGCCCGGCTCGATCGTGGAGCCGTCGATGATCAGCGATTTTTCCACCACGCCGACGGCAAAGCCTGCGAGATCGTACTCGCCGGTCGCATACATGCCGGGCATTTCGGCGGTCTCACCGCCGATGAGTGCACAGCCGGCGCGTTCGCAACCGGCCGCGATACCCTTCACGACTTGCGCCGCAGTTGCGACATCGAGCTTCCCGCACGCGTAGTAATCGAGAAAGAACAGCGGCTCAGCGCCGAGCGTGAGAATGTCGTTGACGCTCATCGCAACAAGATCGATGCCGATCGTTTCGTGGCGATTCTGTTCGAACGCGAGCTTGAGCTTCGTTCCGACGCCGTCCGTACCGGAGACGAGGACAGGTTCCCGATAACCTTTCGGCACTTCGAACAGCGCGCCGAAGCCGCCGATGCCCGCGAGCACGCCGGGTCGCATGGTGCGGCGTGCGAAAGGTTTTATTTTTTCGACCAATGCATCGCCCGCATCGATGTCGACGCCGGCGTCGCGGTAGGTGAGGGGCGCAGTCGGCGAAGGAGATCGTTGCTGGGTCATGTCGGCCGCGCCGCGAGGAATCGCGCGCGCATAAGTTAAGATGCGGCTTTGGTATGCGAGCCGCTTAACGCAATTCATGTCGCAAGCCACGACGCGCGAAGCGTAGTGCAAAGTGAATCACGCACCGCGCAGTGCGAATTCTACCGTATATGACTCCCCCCACTCGCGACGACAGGCAGGTTTTACGATGGCTCGCCGCCGCTGCGATATTCGGCGCGGTGCTGTATCTGCTCGGGCCTATTCTGTCGCCTTTTCTCTTCGCGGCAATTCTCGCCTACATCTGCAATCCGATCGTCGAACGTCTCGCCCGGCGCAAGGTGCCGCGCGCCCTTGCGGCCACGATCACGCTGGTGCTTCTGGCAGCGATTGCGACGCTGCTCATTGTGATCCTCCTTCCGCTGGTCGTGCGACAGGTCCGCGCCGTCATCGAGCAGACTCCGGCTTATCTCGAGTGGGCGCGTACCCACATCGAGCCCTTCGCGCGCCGCACACTCGGAATTCAGCTCGATGTCCAGCTTGTCAAGGACTGGGTCACCGAGCACGTCGCCGAGCTTCAGAATTTTGCGGTGCGGCTCCTGCCCTCGATAAAAACCGGCGGACTCGCCCTCGTGGAGTTCGCCCTGAATCTGATCCTGGTGCCGGTCGTGCTCTTCTACCTGCTGCGTGACTGGGACAAGCTCGTTCGCAACATCGACGTCATGATCCCGCGGCGCTGGCATGCGGAGACGAAAAAGCTTTTCCACGACATCGACTGCGTACTCGGCGAATTCCTCCGAGGGCAGCTTGTGGTCATGCTGCTGATGGGCGTGTTCTATACGGTGGCGCTCTGGTTCGTGGGTCTGGAGTACGCACTCGCAGTCGGACTGATTGCCGGCGTGCTGACATTCATTCCCTTCGTCGGCGTGATCACCGGGCTCGTGCTTGCGACCCTGACCAGTCTTCTACAGTTCGACACGTACACGCCGCTTTACTGGGTGTGGGGTGTGTTCTTCGTGGCGAACATGCTCGAAGGTTACGTTTTCGTACCGCTTCTCGTCGGCGACCGCATCGGGCTGCATCCGGTCGCGGTGATCTTTGCCCTGCTCGCATTCGGGCAGCTTTTTGGTTTCTTCGGCGTGCTGCTGGCGCTGCCCGCGAGTGCAGCATTGCTCGTCTATCTCCGATATCTCCGCGGCAAATACCTGATCAGCAGCGCGTATAACTCGCGGTCAGGCTGAGGTTGCAGGCGTGAAGCAACTCGCATTCGATTTTGTCGCGCCCGCACAACCTTCGCTGGAAAACTTCATTGTCGGACGCAACGCCGAAGCCGTGCAGCGGTTGAAGGCCCTCGCGGCAACGGCCGGCGAAGACCGCTTTGTTTATCTCTGGGCGGCGCCTGCGAGCGGCCGCACGCACCTTCTGCGCGGAACGCTTTCGGTGCTGGCGAACGGCGGGTCACGCGTCGCCTACCTTGCAGCCGACGAAGACCTGCTGCGCGTCGATCCCGCCGCCGTTGACGCGGCTGCAGTCGACGACGTGGATCGTCTCGGCGGTCCTGCGCAGATCGCGCTCTTCCGTTTGTACAACGCGCTCCGTGAAAAGGGCGGGGCGCTCATCGCAGCCGGAAACGCACCCGCAGCGCGCCTTCTGTTGAGGGCCGACGTCGTCACCCGCCTCGCATGGGGGCTCGTGTACGAGATTCATGCGCTCACCGATGTTGAAAAGGCGCAGGCCCTTGCCGAACATGCCGCGTCGCTCGGCTTCAGCCTGCAACCCGAAGCGATCCAGTATCTTCTCACCCACACGCGGCGCGACATGCGAACGCTTATTGCTACGATCGAAGCGCTCGACCGGTATTCGCTTGAAGCCAAAAGGCCCGTGACCCTCTCGCTCCTCCGCGAGCTCCTCGCGTTCGAAAGGCATCCCTCGTAAATGAAGCTCGCACTGTTCGATCTGGACAATACGCTGCTGGCAGGTGACAGCGACTTCGAGTGGGCGCAGTTCCTGATCGAGCAGGGTGTGCTCGATCGGGAAGTTTATGAAGAGAAGAACGAAGCCTTCTTCGCGCAGTACAAGGCCGGCACGCTCGACATCTTCGAATTCCTCGATTTTCAGTTGAGACCGCTGGCACGGCACTCGCGGCAGGTGCTGGATGCGTGGCATATCGAGTTCATGGAGCGGCGGATCCGCCCTATGATTCGCGATTCGGCGCGCGAGCTCGTGCAGCGGCATCACGGCGACCTGAGTGCCGTAATCACCGCGACAAACAGTTTCGTCACCGCGCCCATCGTGCGTGAGTTCGGCGTCGAGCACCTCATAGCGACCGAGCCCGAGCAGCGAGACGGCGTTTTTACCGGACACGTGACGGATGTTCCCTGTTTCCGCGAAGGCAAGGTGCAGCGGCTCGAGTCCTGGCTCGAAACTCAGGGGCGAGCGCTCGATTCATTCGAGCAGTCCTGGTTCTACAGCGATTCGCACAACGACCTTCCGCTGCTCAGCCGCGTGACTCACCCGGTCGCGGTCGATCCCGACGACACGCTGCGGGCGCATGCGACGACGCGAGGCTGGGCCGTGATTTCTCTTTCGTGAGCGCGCGCGTTACAACGCTGTTCCTGAGCGTTGGCGCGCTATCCGTGGCAAGCGTCCTCGCCGGCATTTCCTTCGGCAGCTTTCCGGTCAGCCTGCCGAACGTCGTCGAAAGCATCTTGATGCCCGCGCCCGGCATCGTGCACGACGTGATCTGGAACCTGCGCCTTCCCCGGACGCTCGCGGCATTCGCTTGCGGTGCGCTGTTGGCCCTCGCTGGCGCGCTCCTCCAGGTGCTGCTGAGAAACGCACTGGCCGATCCTTATGTTCTCGGTGTTTCGGGCGGCGCCTCACTCGGCGCGCTGCTCGCGCTTACCGTCGGTGCGGGTGCGCTGGCGATGAACCTGTCGGCTTTCGCAGGCGCCGCTTTGGCGATCATCATCGTGTTCGGGCTTACATATCGCGGCGGAGACTGGAACGTCTACCGGCTTTTGCTGACGGGCGTGGTCCTGTCGTCCGGTCTCAGCGCTCTGATCAGTCTCGTGCTGGTGCTGGCACCTGAAGCGCAGCTCAAAGGGATGCTCTTCTGGCTCATGGGCGACCTTTCACAGTCGAGCTCCGCCGCACCTGCGTGGATGGTTTTGGCAGCGCTCAGCGCTTTTGCGATAGCGGTCGCCCTGAAGCTCGATCTCCTCGCACTCGGAGAGTTGAAGGCGCGTTCTCTTGGGGTCGCCGTCGGACCCCTGCAGATAACCGTGTTCGTCGCAGCTGCGATGGCGACAGTAACGGCGGTTGTGCTCGGCGGCGCGATCGGCTTCATCGGCCTCGTCGCGCCCCACGTGATACGTCTCGCGGGCGTTGCGACTCACCGCGCGCTGCTGCCGCTTTCGATGATGCTCGGCGGCGCCTTTCTGACGATCGCCGATACGGCGGCACGTTCGATCTGGGCGCCACAGGAGCTTCCTGTCGGTGTCGTCACAGCGCTACTTGGCGTGCCCGCAATGCTGTTTCTTCTTAGCAGGCGCAGATGACCCGCAATCCGACACTTGCGTGCCTCGACGTTGATCTGGCCGTGCCCGGCAGGTTGTTGTGCCGTGGCCTCAACGTCCGGTTTGAACCCGGACAGGTCTGGGCCGTGCTCGGCCGCAACGGGACGGGGAAGAGCACACTGATTCACGCGCTTGCCGGGCTCGCGCGGCCAGAGAGCGGGCGTGTCGAGCTTGCAGACCGGGCTCTCGACCGCATCGATCCGGTGGCGCGCGCGCGTTCGGTCGGCGTCCTCCTTCAGCTTGAAGAAGGCGCTTATTGGGGAACCGTCTTCGAGTATGTGTTGCTCGGCCGCTTCCCTCATGCATCGGGATGGGCGGGCTATACACTCGAAGACAGGGCAGAGGCCGCGGCGGCGCTCAGGCACATGCGTATGGAGGAGTTCGCGCAGCGGCGGGTCGTTTCGCTTTCCGGCGGCGAGCGCCAGCGCGTGCGCATTGCGCAGATCCTCGCGCAGCGGCCGAACGTTTTTCTGATGGACGAGCCTTTGCAGCATCTCGACCTCGCGCATCAGGCGCATGTCGTTGCGCTCATCGCAGCGCGCGTGCGCGATTTCAATGAAACGGCGGTCATGGTGCTACATGAGCCGCTATGGATCGGTCGCGCGTGCACACACGCACTTATTTTCAGCGGCGATGGCCAGGTGGTCGGAGGCGCTGCGGCCGATCTTCTGACCCGGGAGCGGCTCGAGCGCGCTTACGGCTGCGCATTGAGCGAAGTCGCGCATGGTGAAGGGCGCTGCTTCGTGCCCAATGTATAATTTGCCTCTACATTCGAGGCAGACGCGTTCGACCTCGCGCCGCTCGACCCCGACGGTGCTGAACTTCGAGCGCAATCGCACTTTGAAGTCGCGCATTCCGGTCAATCAACGTAATGATCACTAAATTCCTCGGCAAAGTCTTTTCCGGCCGCATGTTCAAGGCGCGACAGCCGAAGGTCATACGATTCGATGCGCACGGTATCGGGCGCGATCGCATCAGTGCCTGTGCCGCAAAGGTCACCGACACGCTTCAGCAGCACAATTTCACTGCATACGTGGTGGGTGGCGCCGTACGCGACCTCATCGTGGGGTGGCAGCCGAAGGATTTCGACGTGGCGACCAGCGCCACTCCGGAAGAGGTGCGTGAGCTCTTCAGACGCTCGCGGATCATCGGCCGCCGCTTCAGGCTCGTGCATGTCATGTGTGGACGCGAGATGGTCGAAGTGTCGACGTATCGCGGCGGGACGCCCGCGGACGACGAAACCGACCAGCGGGCTTCCGACGAGCACGGGCGCATCCTCCGCGACAACGTCTTCGGCACGCAGGAACAGGATGCGACGCGCCGGGACTTCACGATCAACGCGCTTTTTTACGACCCGTCGACGCAGGAAATCTGGGATTACCACGGCGGTTACGACGACCTGAAAAAACGGACGCTCCGCATGATCGGAGACCCCGCGCAGCGCTATCGTGAAGACCCGGTGCGCATGCTGCGCGCGGTGAGGTTTGCCGCCAGTCGCGCGATGGAGATCGACGCCGAAACCCGTGAGCCGATCAAGGCGCTCGCGCCGCTTCTTGCGAACGTGCCGCCTTCGCGTCTGTTTGACGAAATGCTGAAGCTCCTGCTCTCGGGCCACGCATACGAGTGCGTGATGGCGCTGCGGCAGGAAGGGCTGCACCACGGGTTGCTGCCGATGCTCGACGTCATTCTCGAGCAGCCCATGGGCGAGCGCTTCGTGATGATGGCGCTGCGCAATACCGACGCACGCATCAAAAGCGATAAAGGCGTCTCGCCAAGCTTTCTCTTCGCCGCCCTCCTGTGGCATGAAGTGCTCGCCGCTTGGAAAAAACTCGAAAGCTCCGGGATGCCGCCGGTGCCGGCGCTCTACCAGGCGATGGAGCAGGTCATCGAGCAGCAGGCTTCGATGCTCGCGATACCGCGGCGGTATGGCGGGGACATGAAAGAGATCTGGGTTCTCCAGCCGCGGTTTCTGCAGCGCGCCGGCCGGCGCCCTTATCGCCTGCTCGAGCATCCGCGATTTCGGGCCGGGTACGATTTTCTGCTGTTGCGGTGTGCGAGCGGCGAAGTCGATCCCGCGATCGGAGAGTGGTGGACGCTGTTTCAGACTGCGGATGAGGAAGAACGCACGACTTTGCTCACGCAGGACGGTGAGGCGCCCAAGAGAAAACGCAGGCGGCGAAAGCGCAGCCCGGCTGCGCAGGGCGCGGATCCTGCGGAGTCTGCGTGACGCAGCCTGCTCTGAATCTTCAGCAGGTGTACGTAGCGCTTGGCGCCAATCTCCAACGTCCGGACGAACAGATACGGGCAGGCTTCGAGGAGCTTGCGATGTTGCCGAACACGCGTCTGGATGCGGTATCGTCGCTCTATCGCAGTGCACCGGTCGGACACCTGGACCAGCCGGATTTTATAAACGCAGTGGCGGCCATCGGAACGACGCTGTCTCCGCGCGCGCTGCTCGAGGCACTCCTCGAGATCGAGGTTCGCTACGGCCGGGTGCGTGATTTTCCCAATGCGCCGCGCACACTCGACCTCGACATCATTCTTTACGCAGGCGAAGAGGTGGACGAGCCCGGTCTCACGATTCCGCACCCGCGCATGCACGAGCGCGCGTTCGTGCTGATTCCCCTTGCCGAGATCGCCCCTGACGCCACCATCCCCAGGCGCGGCCGTTTGCGCGATCTCGTCGCAGCTGTCGATGCGGCAAGCGTCGAGAAGATCGAATCGTGAAGCTGCCGGAGAAATATCGGTACATCGTGGTCGAAGGGCCAATCGGAGTCGGCAAGACGACACTCGCCCGCGCAATCAGCGAGGCGAGCGGGGCGAGCCTCATGCTGGAGGACCCGGACGCAAATCCTTTTCTGCCGCGCTTTTATGAAAACGCAGATCGCTACGCGCTTCCGACGCAGCTCTTCTTTCTTTTCCAGCGTATCGATCAGCTCGCAGCGCTGAATCAGTCCGACCTTTTCAAGCGCGCGACTGTTGCCGATTACATGCTCGAAAAGGATGCCCTTTTTGCGCGGCTCAATCTGAAAGATGAGGAGCTCAGGCTCTACGAGCAGATTTACGCGCATCTCAAACCGCAGGTGCCGGTACCCGACCTCGTGATTTATCTCCAGGCCGCGTCCGACACACTGATCGAGCGCGTGCAGCGCCGGGGCGCCGCGTACGAAAGAAGCATTCCGGATCCATACCTTATCGGTCTTGCCGAAGCGTATACCCGTTTTTTCTACCAGTATGCGAGTGCGCCGCTTCTCATCGTCAACTCCGATCGCATGAACTTCGTCGAATCGCAGGACGACCTGGCGCTTCTCATGGAACGCATCAGTGGAATGCGTGGCCCACGCGAGTTCTTTAACCTCGGCGGTTGAGCGGGGGCAACCGAAGGAAAGGAGGTTACGGAGGGAAACAATTTGGTTTCCTTCTGTTCGTGGGGCGGCGGAGGCCCGAGCGCACGCGAGCGATGCCCCTGTCCGCGTATAATCGGCGGCCCTTGGCGGCGCCAGATACGAATCCCATGCGCATAACGCTCACGACCCTCCACAAGATGGCGCAGGAGGGAAACCGCATCACTCAGCTCACCTGCTACGACGCGAGCTTTGCCGCGCTGCTCGAAGCTGCAGGGGTCGAGACGCTGCTCATTGGTGACTCGCTGGGCAACGTGATTCAGGGCCACGAGTCCACGCTGCCCGTGACCCTGCGTGACATCGTGTACCACACGCAGTGCGTGGCCCGTGGTGCAAAAAATGCCTTCATCATCGGTGACATGCCGTTCGGCACTTTTCAAGTTTCACCGCAGGAGACGTTTCGCAACGCCGCCGAGATCATGGCCGCAGGCGCGAACATGGTAAAGCTCGAAGGGGGCAAGCCGATGCTCGAGACGGTCCGCTTTCTCACGGAACGAGGCATACCGGTGTGCGGACATCTCGGCCTTACGCCCCAGTCCGTCCATCAGTTCGGCGGTTTCAAGGTGCAGGGGCGACAGGACGATGACGCGCAGCGCATGGTCGAGGAAGCACAGCTTCTGGAAGCGGCCGGCGCCGGGATGATCGTGCTCGAAGCCATACCAGCGCCGCTCGCTAAAAAGATAACTGCTGCGGTGCGTGGGCCGACGATCGGTATCGGCGCGGGCGTCGATTGCCACGGCCAGGTGCTGGTGCTGCACGATATGCTCGACGTCTATCCCGGAAAGAAGGCGAAATTCGTCAAGAACTACATGCGCGAAGGCGGTACGGTGCAGGCTGCGGTCGAGCTATTCGTGAAGGAAGTGAAGGCCGGCACGTTCCCGGGGCCGGAGCATTCGTTTTAATGGACATCATCCATTCCGCCGCGGCGTTGCGCGAAAGGCTGCAGCGCGAGCCGAACAACGTTTTCGTGCCGACGATGGGTAATCTGCACGAAGGTCACATCGAGCTCATTCGCATTGCGAAGCCGCGTGCGGCCTGCACGGTCGTCAGCATCTTCGTGAATCGGCTGCAGTTCGGCCCGCGTGAAGATTACGACCGCTATCCGCGAACGCTGCCGGTCGATTCGGCGAAGCTTGAGGAAGTCGGCGTCGACGTCGTCTTCGCTCCTGACGAGCGCGAGATCTACCCCGAGCGGCAGACCTTCGTCGTCGAACCTTCCGATCTTCAGCATATTCTCGAAGGTGCGCACCGTCCCGGCCACTTTCGAGGTGTCGCGACGGTTGTGCTGAAGCTCTTCAACCTTGTACAGCCGCACGGTGCGATCTTCGGAAAGAAGGATTACCAGCAGTATCTCGTGCTGCGCGACATGGTGAAGCAGTTCGCGCTGCCTATCGAAATCATCCCGGCGGAAACGGTGCGTGCGCCTGACGGTCTCGCACTTTCATCCCGCAATAATTTTCTTACGCCCGATGAACGACAGGAAGCGCCGCGCCTCTACCGTGTTCTGCGGGCGGCGCGAAGCCAGGTCCTGGAAGGCGCCCGTGATTACCAGCGCATCGAGCTGGAAGCGATGGCCGAGCTTGCGCATCACGGCTGGCGCCCCGATTACGTGGCCGTGCGCCGTCAGGCCGACCTGCAGCCGCTGGTAAACGGCGAAGGCGACATTGTCGTGCTCGCCGCAGCGCGCCTTGGCAAGACGCGGCTCATCGATAACGTGGAAATCACGCGTTAGGCTGATCAGCAACGCGGGTTGAGGTGGACTTCGCGTTACGCGATAATCCGCGAATCGTCTCCAGCCGGGATGGCGGAATTGATAGACGCACAACGGACTCGCAACATCGCGCGTTCCTGCGATGTTGCAGCGAGGCTAATATTCGCAGCCTGCGAATGTTAAGTGGTAACGGCCGGAGCTAAAATCCCGCGCCGGTGGATTACTCGAATGCCGGGATGGCGGAATTGGTAGACGCACAACGGACTCACAACATCGCGCGTCTTGCGATGTTGCAGCGAGGCTAATATTCGCAGCGTGCGAATGTTAAGTGGTAACGGCCGGAGCTAAAATCCCGCGCCGGTGGATTACT